>JAUIBJ010000066.1 GCA_030428025.1 Alphaproteobacteria bacterium | reverse complement strand
AACAGGGGCGCGCTGATCGGCCGGAACGGGAACGGACAAGATGATCGTGGCGCTGGTACAGATACCGCTCGACGGCCCCAAGCGGGCCGATGCCGAGGTAATCGCCCAATCCCTTGCCTCGACGAAGATCTTTCACGGGGTGAAGGGGCTGAGGCGGAAATACTATCTCAATTCCGAGGCGGGCGGCGGCGGGATCTACGAATTCGCCACGCGCGAGGACGCACTGGCCTGGTTCAACGATGGCTGGGCCGACTGGATGGAGGGCCGCTTCGGCGTGCGCCCGACGCTGACGCTGTTCGACAACCCGGTCGTGCTGGACAACGAAAAGGGCGAGGTGCGGGTCGAGGGCGCGCCGGTGCCTCCGCCCTGGGAAGCAGCTGAGGGTTAGGCGGGGCTGACGCGACGCTCGGGCGGTGCTCCCCGCTCGATCAGCGCCGTAGCCGCCGTGCGATTGTCATGCCAGAGGCATGCTTTCGGCATGACGCGCCCCCTTGCGGCGACGATTTGTTGCCGTAGGCGCGACGCTCGAATTTCGTCAGGGTTTGGCCGGAACAAAGCGTGCTGCGCTGCCGCAGGATCGCCACCGCGCGCGTCGGCAATCGCGCGGCACGGCACTTGAGCCGCGCCGTCACCAGATGCTCTTTCCAGTGTCTCATCCCGGCCTCAGGACCGATACCGCCCCGCGCGTTCGAAATAGTCGTTGAAGCCCAGCCTTTCGCGCAGCTCGTCGAAGGGCAGGAGCGTGCAACGATCCACCCGGTCCGTCTTCAGCGCCGCCAGCGTGTCAACCATCGTCTTCATCGCGGCCGACAGCACGGTCAGCGGATAGGCCGCCACGCGAAAGCCGATCTCTTCCAGTTCCGCCTGCGGCAGGATCGGCGTCTGCCCGCCTTCAAGGCAGTTGACCATCTGCGGCCCAGGCACCTCGGCGCAGATTGTGCGCATCTCCGCCGCGCTCTGCGGCGCTTCGACAAAGATCAGATCGGCGCCCAGTTCGCGAAAGGCGGTGGCGCGGTCTATGGCCTCCCGCAACCCGTGTTCACCCCGCGCATCGGTGCGCGCGAGGATCAGCACATCCGCCTCGGCCTTGGCATCCACGGCCGCGCGGATCCGGTCGAGCGAAGTGGCGCGGTCCACCACGGCCTTTCCCGCAACGTGGCCGCAACGCTTGGGCGCCACCTGATCCTCGATCATCACCGCCGCCGCCCCGGCCCGTGCCAGCCCCATCACCGTGCGGCGCACGTTCATCGCGTTGCCATAGCCGGTGTCGGCATCGGCCACGAAGGGCAGGGCGGTCGCCTCTGCCATCAGGCGGGTGTGGTCAAGCACCTCGCCGTAGCTCAGGAGGCCCAGATCAGGCAGGCCGAGCCGCGAGGCCGCGGCGGCGAAGCCCGACAGGAAGGTCATCTCGAACCCCGCCTGTTCGATCAGCCGTGCCGACAGCCCGTCATGGCAGCAGGGCGATAGGATCAGCCGATCCTCTGCCAGAAGCGCCCGCAAACGGTCGGCCCGGCCCGGCCCGGTCATTTTCCCTTCCAGACCGGGTCGCGCTTTTCGGCGAAGGCGCGGGCGCCTTCCATCTGGTCCTCGGACTCGTACAGCACGTCGACCGTCTCGAACTGCCGCTTCGTGATCCGGTTCATCGCCTCCTGGAAGGTCATCGCCTCAGCCTCGCGCACGATCTCCTTGATCGCGGCATAGACGAGCGGCGGGCCCGAGGCGAGGTGGTCGGCCAGCTTGCGGGCCTCCTCCATCAGCGTATCGGCAGGGTGGATGCGGTTGACGAAGCCCCAGCGAGCACCCTCCTCGGCATCGAGCCAGCGCCCGGTCAGCAGCATTTCCATCGCGATATGATAGGGGATGCGCTTGGGCAGCTTGACGCTCGCGGCATCCGCCACCGTGCCCGAGCGGATTTCGGGCAGGGCGAACTGCGCGTGATCGGCGGCCAGGATGATGTCTGCCGAGAGTGCCCATTCGAAGCCACCGCCGCAGCAGATGCCGTTCACGGCGGCGATCACCGGCTTGTTCATCGCCCGCATCTCCTGCAGGCCTCCGAAGCCGCCCACGCCGTAATCGCCATCGACCGCGTCGCCGTCGGCCGCGGCCTTCAGGTCCCATCCGGGGCAGAAAAACTTCTCGCCCGCACCGGTGATGATCGCTACGCGCAGCTCGGGGTCGTCGCGGAACGCCTTGAACACGTCGCCCATGATCCGGCTGGTCTTCAGGTCGATGGCGTTGGCCTTGGGCCGGTCGAGCGTGACCTCCAGCACCTTGCCGCGGCGCTCCGTTCTGACGGGATTGTCTGTCATGTCGCGTCTCCGATCCTGATGAGCGCATCGACCGCCACCGCGCGGGTTTCGGTACAGATGAGCGGGTTGATTTCGACTTCGTCGAGTTGCCCGGCATGGGCCTCGACGTAAGACTGCACCGCCAGCACGGTGCGTGCAATGGCGGCCATGTCGGCGCCGGGCTTGCCGCGATAGCCATGCAGCAGGGGGGCCATGCGCAGGCTTCGTAGTGCGTCCACGATCTCGGCCTCGGTCGCGGGCAGCAGCAGCGATGCGCTGTCGCCCATCACCTCTGTCAGCACGCCGCCCGCTGCCAGCGTCAACACGAAACCATGCGCGGCATCGCGGGTGACGCCCACCAGAAGCTCGGCCACCGCGCCCTCGATCAACTCTTCCACCAGCCAGCTGTCGCAGGGCATCTTTGCCGCCTGCGCCAGCGCCGCCTCGACGCTGTCGCGGGCAAAGGCCACGCCGCCGGCCTCGGTTTTGTGCGCGAGGCCCTCGGCCTTGATGACCAGCGGCAGGCCGATCCCGGCCGCCGCTTCCTCCAGCGCCGCGCTGTCTGCGGCGCGCCTCGCCGCCGGAACCGCCACGCCATGCGCGGCCAGCGCCGCCTTGGCCTCAGCCTCCGACAGCGTGCGCAGGTTCTCGGGCGAACCAGGGAGCAGAAGTGGGTCGGGGGCCTCTGCCGACCGTCCCAACCGCGCGGCTGCCGCGATGGCGGTCAGCGCCTCGGCGAGCCCCATCAGGGGCACCATGCCGCCTGCGATCAGCCGCTCGGCCACCGCCTCGGACATCGCGTCGGGCAGGGTGGCGACCAGCGCGAGCGGCTTGGCCGCCGCCTTGGCCGTCCGTTCCCCCGCCTCGAAGACGCATTCCCATGCCGCCGGGTCGCAACGGTCCTCGCGCGGGAAATCGGCGATCAGGCAGCCCATGGCGCTGTCGCCCTGCATCATCGCGGTGAAGGTCTGTGCCATGCGCGGCACATCCGTCCAGATGAAGGTGTGGTAATCCAAGGGGTTTGCCAGTGCCACCATCGGACCGAGCGCGGCGCGCAACCCCGCGTGCTGCGCCTCCGACAGGGGCGGGAAGACAACGTCATGATCCAGCGCGGTATCGGCCATAAGGCTCGCCTCGCCGCCCGAGCAGGACATCGACACGACCCGGTTCGTGGACAGGGGCCCCGCGAAATGCAGAAGCTTCAGCACCTCCAGAAGTGACGGCAGGCTGTCCACCTGCGCCATGCCCAGCCGCCGCAACAGCGCCCGCGCGCCCGCGTCGCTGCCCGCGAGCGAGGCGGTATGCGACACCGCCGCCGCCTGCGCCTGATCCGACCGGCCGGCCTTCAGGGCCACGACGGGCTTGCCGAGGCTGCGCGCGCGCGCGCCCAGTGCCTCGAAGGCGCGCAGATCGCCCACCCCCTCCACATGCAGGCCCAAAGCGGTGACGCGGTCGTCCTCCAGAAGCGCCGTGCCGATCTCGGCCAGGCCCAGCTGCGCCTGGTTGCCGGCGGTGGCCACATAAGCGAGCGGCAGGCCGCGGCGCTGCATGGTGATGTTGATCGCCATGTTCGAGCTCTGGGTCAGCACCGCCACGCCCCGGTCGGTGCGCCGCCCGCCATGCTGGTCGGGCCACAGAAGCGCCCCGTCGAGATAGTTGATGAACCCATAACAGTTGGGCCCGATGATTGGCATATCCCCCGCCGCCTCCAGAAGCGCCTCCTGAAGGGAGCCGCCATCGCCGGTCTCGGCCTGTGCCTCGCGGAAGCCCGAGGCGAAGCAGACCGCGCCACCCGCGCCCATCTCGCGCAGCAGGCGCACGGTGTCGATTGTGACATGCCGGTTCACGCCGATGAAGACGGCATCCGGTACGCCCGGTAGATCCTCGAGCCGTCGGAAGGTGGCCGCCCCGCCCAGGGTTTCGCGCTTGGGATGCACCGGCCAGACCGGCCCGGCAAACCCCATCTTCCAGCATTGTTCGACGACGCTGGCACACCAGGCCCCGCCGCCGATCACGGCGATGGAGCGGGGTTGCAGAAGGCGGGAAAGGTCAGGCATGCGGCCCTCGTATGGATGAAGAGAATAATGCCTTCGGCGGGGATATTTTCGGCCAGAAGAAGCAACGGTTTGTTAACCATGACCTGCGAGGCTTTCCGTGCGGTACAGGCGGGGACGCCGATGACCGCGCCAGGAGAAGCACGTCGCCGTGTTTCGGATCACGGGGAGGCCCAAGGTGCTTCCCCGTGTTTCTTCTGGCCAGAAATATCCCCGCCGGAGGCATGAAGGTTCTTCAAGCCCCCAGTGGCCGCAAAAGCTCGCGGCTGATGATGTGGCGCTGGATTTCCGATGTCCCGTCCCAGATGCGCTCCACCCGCGCGTCGCGCCAGAACCGTTCGATCGGGAAATCGTCCATCAGGCCCATGCCGCCGAAGATCTGCAGCGTCGCGTCGGTGACCCGCGCCAGCATTTCGCTCGCATAGACCTTGGCCGAGGCGATTTCGCGGTTGGCGGGCAGGCCCTGGTCGAGCCGCCAGGCCGAAGACAGCGTCAGCCAGTCGGCCGCGTCGATCTCGGTGATCATGTCGGCGATCTGAAAGCTCACGCCCTGGAACTTGCCGATCTGCTGACCGAACTGGCGGCGCTCTGCGGCATGCGCCAGCGCGTAGTCGAAGCAGCGCCGGGCGCGGCCCACGCTCATCGTGGCCACGGTAATTCGGGTGGCATAGAGCCATTCGTTCATCACCGCAAAGCCGCCATCGACCTCGCCCAGCACCTGCGCGTCGGGTAGGCGGCAATCGTCGAATTCGAGGATCATGTTCTTGTAGCCGCGGTGGCTGACCGAGTTGTAGCCGTGGCGGATGGTGAAGCCCGGTGTGCCCCGGTCGACGAGGAAGGCGGTTATGCGCTTCTTGGGGCCTTTTTCGGTCATGTCCTCTCCGGTCGCGATGAAGACGATGATGAAATCGGCGTGATCGGCGCCCGAGATGAAATGCTTGGTTCCGTTCACCACCCAGTCGCCGCCATCGCGCCGTGCGGTGCATTTCATCCCCCGTACGTCCGACCCCGCATCGGGTTCGGTCATTGCCAGCGCGTCCATCCGCTCGCCACGCACGGCGGGCAGCAGATAGCGTTCCTTCTGCTCGCCCTCGCAGGCCATCAGGATGTTCTGTGGACGGCCGAAGAAATGCGTGAGCGCCATCGACCCGCGCCCCAGCTCGCGCTCGACCAGCGCGAATTCGAGGTGGGAAAGCCCGGCACCGCCCACCTCCTCGGGAAAGTTGCAGGCGTAGAAGCCCAGCTCGAGCGTCTTGCGCCTGATCTCCTCGGCGACCTCTCGGGGCACCTCGCCCGTCCGCTCGACGACCTCCTCGTGCGGATAGATCTCTTTCTCGACGAAGCTGCGCACGGTCGAGACGATCATCTCCTGTTCGTCGGTCAGTCCGAAATGCATCTCAGTCCTCCTTCGCGTGCAGGGCGGCCAGCGCCTCGACCCTCGCGCGCACCTCATCGGGCGGCTCGCAGCTGCGGCGCGTTTCGAGGCTCACATGCAGCATGAACTGGTCGGAGGTGGCCAGAAGCTCGCCGTCGCCGACGCGTTTCATCTCGTGGAAGCAGCGCAGCTTCTTGCCTTCGCCCAGGGTGACGCGACTATGTACCTCGACCAGTTCGCCGGCATGGGTTTCCTCGAAGAACTTGATCGTGTTCTCGACGGTGAAATAGCTGAGACCTTTCGCGATATAGGCGTCGTCCGCCCCGACAGCGGCCATCACCGTTTCCGAGGCATCGCTGAAGAGCTGGCCATAGCGGCCTTCGTTCATGTGGCCATTGTTGTCGGTCCAGTCGATGGGGATCACCCGGCGGGCCGAAACCATGGGCGGGCCGTCATCGGGCATCTGGCGAAGCGAATTGGAGTGCACGCGCGCGACGGCTCCGGCTCCCCAGTCGCTTTGCTTCAGGCTGCGAATGATACCGATAAGATTGTTGTCCCGAATGCGTTCCAGGTCTCGGGGGCCAAGCGCGCCCGCCTGCGCCTCGCATTGGTCGCCGACCTTGTTGACAAAGTCGTCGGTCAGCTCCGGCACATCCGTCAGTTTGGTCCAGGGCCATTTGAGGCAGGGGCCGAACATGGCGAGCATGGCGCGCATCCCGCCTTCGCCGCCCGCCAGATGGAAGGTCTGCATGGTTCCCATTTGCGCCCATCTGAGGCCCGGCCCATAGGCTATGGCGGCGTCGATCTCTTCGGCTGTGGCCACATCGTCATGCAGAAGCCAAAGCGCCTCACGCCAGAGCGCTTCCTGCAGCCGGTCGGAAAGGAAGCCTTCGATCTCGACGCGACAATGCAGCGGGTACATGCCGATGGAGCTGTAAATCTCCTTCGCGGCCTCGATATGGCTGGCGTCGGTCTTTTCGCCCGCCACCAGTTCGACAAGGGGCAGGAGGTAGACCGGATTGAACGGGTGCGCCACGATCAGGCGACCGGGATGGAGCATCCGAGATTGCAGGTCGGTGGGCATGATGCCGGAGGTGGAGGAAGCGATCAGGCCTTCTGAATTCACAGCCTCGATCTGGGCATAGACCTTGTGCTTGATCTCGACCCGCTCCGGGACGGCCTCGACAATCAGTTTGGCCCCTTCGGCGGCCTCTTCCAGCGTGGGGCAAAGTGTCAGGCTGCCTTCGTCGGGCAGCGCGCAATCGTACAGCATCGGCAGGGCCCGCCGGGCATTGGCCATCACTTCGCCGATCTTGCGCTCGGCCTCGGGGTCGGGGTCGAAGACCCGCACATCCCAGCCGTTGAGCACAAAGCGGGCGGCCCAGCCGCCGCCTATGACGCCGCCGCCGATGATCGCTGCTGTCCTTGTCATGTTCGTTCTCCTTTCAAGCTTTGCGGCTTGCGTTCGAGGCTGCGCTCTTCACGAGGGAGCTGCGCGAGCGGCTGATGAGTGACACGTCAGGCGTCACGGCACCATGCTTTCGGTATGGCCGTCCACGGCCAGAACCTGTCCCGAGACCTTCGAGGCGGCGGGCGAGGCGAGGAACAGCGCCATATCGGCGAGGTCGTCGCCGGTGACCCATGTGCGCAGGCTGGTGCCCTTGACATAGATCGCGCGCACCTCCTCCTCGCTCAGCCCGCTGGCCTTGGCCTCCATCTGCACCACGCGTTCCATCCGCGCGCCTTCCACCGAGCCGGGCGCGATGGCATTGACCCGCACGCCGGCGGGCCCAAGCTCCATCGCCAGCGTCTTGGTCAGGCCCACGAGCCCCCATTTCGCGGCGACGTACGGCGAGCGGTGCGGCACGCCGTGAAAGCCCGAGGTGGAGGTGGTGAAAAGGATGAGGCCCGAGCCCTGCGCCCGCATCACCCGCGCCGCCCAGCGGGCGGTGAGGAAGGCGCCGTGCAGGTTGACGGCGATGCAGGCGGCCCAATCGCCGTAGTCCAGATCCTCCACCCGCCCCGCAGGGCCGCCGGTTCCGGCATTGGCGCAGACCACGTCGGCTCCGCCCCAGGCGCGTTCCACCTCCGCCAGAAAGGCGCCCATCTGCGCCTCGTCGGTCACGTCCGCCGTGCGGGCGATGAATTCGGGGCGCTCGGCGGCGAGTTGCGCCACCGCCTCCGCGTCGGCATCGCACACCGCCACGCGGTCGCCCCGTTCCGCGAAGCGACGCGCCAGCGCCAGCCCGATGCCGGATGCGCCGCCGGTAATGACGACGCGTGCGCTCATGCCTGCGGCGCCCGCTTGACGAGGCCCAGCTTGTCGCGCACCTCTTGCGGGCCGATCACCCGCGCGCCCAGACGCTCGATGATCTCGCGGGCGCGCTCCACAAGCTGCCAGTTCTCGGCCAGCACGCCGCGGTCGAGCATCAGGTTGTCCTCCAGCCCCACGCGCACATGGCCGCCGGCCAGAACGCTTGCGGCCACGAAAGGCATCTGGTTGCGGCCCAGCGAGAAGGCCGAGAACGTCCAGTCTTCGGGCACGTTGTTGACCATCGCCATGAAGGTGTTGAGGTCGTCCGGCGCGCCCCAGGGCACGCCCATGCAAAGCTGCACCAGCGCGGGGCTGTCAAGAATGCCCTCCTTCACCAGCTGCTTGGCATACCAAAGATGGCCGGTGTCGAAGGCCTCGATCTCGGGCTTGACGCCCAGATGGGTCATCATCCGGCCCATCGCTTGCAGCATGCCGGGCGTGTTGGTCATCACGTAATCGGCCTCGGCGAAGTTCATCGTACCGCAATCGAGCGTGCAGATTTCCGGCAGGCACTGCTTGACATGCTCCACCCGTTCGGCCGCGCCGGCCATGTCGGTGCCGGCCTCGCTGAGCGGCAATGGCCGTTCCGTCGGGCCGAAGGTGATGTCGCCGCCCATCCCGGCGGTGAGGTTCAGAACCACGTCCGTTTCCGAGTCGCGAATCCGGTCTGTGAGTTCGCGGAAGAGTCCCGGATCGCGAGAGGGCGCGCCGGTTTCGGGGTCTCGCACGTGACAATGCACCACCGCCGCGCCGGCCTTGGCCGCCTCGATGGCACTGTCGGCGATCTGCTTGGGGCTGCGCGGCACATGCGGGCTTTTGTCCTGTGTGCCGCCCGATCCGGTGACGGCGCAGGTGATGAAAACCTCGCGGTTCATGGCAAGTGGCATGGGTACCCTCCCTGTCTGGCGTTCTGCGCGACCCTACAGCGCTGGTCTCGGGCGGTATTTTGCAGTAGAAGACAAAAATCATGCCGGAATGGACAAAATCACCGGAACGGCCCGTGCAGGTGGCGTTCCTTCTCTTCGATCAGTTCTCCAATCTCTGTCTGGCGAACTGCATCGAACCCTTGCGTGCGGCCAACACGCTAGGGACCGGGCGGGGCTTCGAATGGCTGATTCTCACGCCCGACGGCCGGTCGGGACGGTCTTCCAGCGGGATCGAGATCGTGGCCGACGCCGCCCTGCCGGTGTTGCAGGTCTCGGATTATCTGTTCGTCGTTGCCAGCTACGACCATCACCGCCACGACACTGTGCAGACCCGCCGGCTTTTGCGCGCGGCGGCGCGGCGGGCGCGGGTGACGGTGGGGCTGGACGCGGGGCCGTGGCTGCTGGCGGCGGCCGGGCTGCTCGACGGGCGCCGAGCGACCGTGCACTGGGATCTGCTCGACGCCTTCACCGAGCGGTTTCTGGAGGTCGAGGCCAGCCGGGCGAGAGTGCTGCGCGACGGGCCGTTCTGGACCTGCGCGGGCGCCATCTCGGCAATGGACCTGACGCTCGCGCTCATCGCCGAGCATCTGGGGCTCGCCGCGCGTCTGGATGTCGAGGCACTGTTTTTGCGGGGCGAACCCCCGGTGGGGCAGGAGGACGAGGCGGTGCCCGACCCTCTGGTGCGGCGCGCGCTGGCCCTAATGCGCGACAGCCTCGAACAACCGCTGCCGCTTGTGGCGCTCGCCCGGCGTCTATCGTGCCAGCCGCGTACGCTCGACCGGCATTTTCGTGCACGACTCGGCGCGCCTCCCGGAACTGTCTATCGTCATCTGCGCCTGTCTGCGGCGCGCAAGCTGATCGAGGACAGCCGCCTTTCGGTGGCCGAGATCGCCCTGCGCTGCGGCTATGACAGCCCCGCCGCCCTGACCCGTGCGGTGCGGCGGGCCTATGGTGTGCCCCCATCGGGCCTGCGGCGGGGCTGACACCGGGAGGCGTGGCCCGGCATGCCGCGATTTCCGGTTTGCCCCGCCGGGATATTTCCAAGATAATCGATGTTGATGTCCGAGTCTCCTGACGGGGCGGCGGGCGGGAAACAACAGGGAAGTCATTGATGGAATACCTAGCTCCAACGTCTCTCGACGCTGCGGTGGATATTCTCGCAGGCGCCTCGGGCGACTGCAGGATTCTGGCCGGAGGCACCGATCTTCTGGTGCGAATGCATTCGGATATGGCCGAGCCCGACACGGTGCTCGACATCAAGCGAATCGACAGCCTCCGCACGATTACCGAAGAGGAAGGCGGCTGGCGCATCGGCGCGGCGGTCTCGGGCGCCGAGATGGGCG
>JAUIBJ010000756.1 GCA_030428025.1 Alphaproteobacteria bacterium | reverse complement strand
CTCGGCGACCCCTTCACCGCCTTCATCGATCGCGCCGTGGCGTCCGGCCGCTACAGCTCGGCCGGCGATGTGGTGCGGGCGGGGCTGCGGATGCTGCAGGCGGAGGAAGAGCGGCTGGACGCGCTCCGGGCCGAGGTCGACAGGGGCGAGGAGAGCGGCCCGCCGGAGCCTTTCGATTTCGACGCCTTCCTCGAAGAGATGCACCGCAAATGACTGGGACGCGGCTCGATCTGTCCCCCGCGGCCAGGGCCGATCTGGAGGGTATCTGGCGGCACAGGTCCGAAAACTGGGGCCAGATGCAGGCAGACCGCTATCTCGGTTCGCTCAGGCAGGTGATCGAGGGATTGGCGGATGGCCGCAGCGCATCGCGGCCGGCCGACGACGTCCGGCCCGGCTACCGCACCGTCACGGCCGGGCGGCACCTGATCGTCTTCCGCCAGACCGGGGCGACCGTGGAGGTGATCCGGGTGCTGAACCAGCGCGAGGATGCGGAGGGGTGGGGGTGAAGGGCGGTGGGAAAGAAATCGCCGTTTCCTAGCCCCAGTAGCTTCGGTCATGAAGCGTACGAGCATAGGATCTGCCTAGGCCCAAGAGGTCGAATTCTGGATGTGAAACCAATCTAGTACAAATCGATTAGTTTCTACCCGATCTTCCGCAACTTAACAAATCCTGACTTGCGTTCCATGCAGTAGCCATAGCTGGCATGGGCGCCACTAGGAGCTGACCGAGGAAGTCCTTCGACGACCAACTACCCCCTCTCAAACCACCACCTCCAGCGCCTCCTGATCGCCCACCCCGAAGACCCGTTTGTAGCGCGCGACCTCGTCTTCCGGGCCCATTGCCTTGTTGGGGTTGTCCGACAGTTTCACCGTGGGCCGGCCATTGGCCGAGACGGCCTTGCAGACCATCGAGAAGGGGGCGAGGCGGTCGTCGGGCGTGAGCCCGCGGAAATCGTTGGTCAGAAGTGTGCCCCAGCCGAAGGACGGCCGGCACCGCCCGGCGAAGCGGGTTTGCAGGTCGACGATCTTTTCCACGTCGAGCCCGTCGGAGAAGATCACCAGTTTCTGCGTCGGGTCCTCGCCCCGGGATGTCCACCAGTCGATGGCGATCTCCGCCCCCTTCACCGGGTCGCCCGAGTCGATGCGGATGCCGGTCCAGCCCGCCAGCCAGTCGGGCGCGTTTTCCAGAAACCCTTCGGTGCCGTATGTATCGGGCAGGATGATGCGCAGGTTGCCGTCATGCTCCTCGTGCCAGTCCGAGAGCACGTCATAGGGCGCGCGGGCCAGCTCCTCGTCGCTGTCGGCCAGCGCGGCATAGACCATGGGCAGTTCATGCGCGTTGGTGCCGATCGCCTCCAGATCGCGGTTCTTGGCGATGAGGCAGTTCGAGGTGCCGACGAACTTTTCGCCCAGCCCCTCGTACATCGCCTGCACGCACCAGTCCTGCCAGAGGAAGGAATGCCGCCGGCGGGTGCCGAAATCGGCGATGCGCAGCCCCGGCACCTCGCGCAGGCGTTCGACCTTTTCCCACAGCTTGGTCATGGCGCGGGCATAGAGCACCTGCAGCTCGAAACGGCGCATGTCGTGCAGGACGGCCCGGCCGCGCAGTTCCATCAGCACGGCGAGCGCGGGGATTTCCCACAGCATCACCTCGGGCCAGCTGCCCTCGAAGGTCAGTTCGTACTGCCCGTCGCGTTCATCCAGCTGATAGGGCGGCAGGCGCAGGGTTTCGAACCATTCCATGAATTCCGGCGTGAACATCTGCCGCTTGCCGTAGAAGGTGTTGCCACGCAGCCAGGTGCTTTCCCCGCGGGTCAGCGAGAGCGAGCGGATATGGTCGAGCTGTTCGCGCAACTCGCCCTCGTCCACAAGCTCGGCCAGGCGGATCTCGGTCGAGCGGTTGATCAGCGAGAAGGTCACCTGCGTGTCGCGACGGTTGCGGAAAACCGACTGGCACATCAACAGCTTGTAGAAATCCGTGTCGATGAGCGACCGCACGATCGGGTCGATCTTCCATTTGTGGTTCCAGACACGGGTGGCGATATCGACCATGGCGGCC
>JAUIBJ010000065.1 GCA_030428025.1 Alphaproteobacteria bacterium | reverse complement strand
GACGACCATCTGACGGGGGGTAACGGGCCGGACCTCTTCCTTTTCCTCACCGGGTCGCCCACCGGCGACGACATCGTGACCGATTTCGAGAACGGAACGGATGCGATCAAGTTCACCGGCGAGGTGGAGTTCGACGACCTCACGATCGAGCAGGTCGGCGCCGATACGGTGATCAGCTGGACCGACGGCTCGGTCACGCTTCAGGGAGAAACTGGCGTGATCGACGGGGACGATTTCATGTTCGCCTGACGTCCCCGGCGCGCGCCTCGCCTTGCCTGGCCGGACCCCTGCCTCGCCTCAGGCGTGGGTGCGTAACTTGGACGGGTCGTGGAAGGGCAGCGGCGCAACGGTGGCCGTGGTCTCGCCCCCCTCGCCCACCACCTGAAGGACGGTGCCGTCCTCCACATCGGGGCGCACATGGCCCAGAGCCAGCGATTTGCCCATCCGGTGCGACCAGCACGGGCTGTTGATCACGCCCACATCCTCGCCGCCGAGCCGCAGCACCTCGCCGCCCGCGGCCATGTCGTCCAGATCGACCACCAGCCCGACATTGCGCAGCCGCTCGCGCCCCTTGGCCGCCATCAGCGCGGCATGGCCGCGATAGCCGGTCTTGCCCTCGTTCACGGTAAAGCCCAGCCCCACTTCCCACGGGGTGTGCTCGGTGGTCATGTCGTAGTCGTAGAACAGTAGCCCCGCCTCGATGCGCACCTTGTCGAGCGCGGTGAAGGAACAGGGCATCACGCCCGCCGCGACCAGCCTGTCCCAGATATCGACCACCTCGGCCGAGCGCGCGAAGATCTCATAGCCGCGCTCGCCAGAATAGCCGGTGCGCGACAGCCGCACGGGATGGCCGAACAGCGTGCCCGGGGCGTGTTCGAAATATTTCAGCGCGCCCAGGTCGATGTCGCAATGCGCGTCGAGGATCTCCAGTGCCTTCGGCCCCTGCACCGACAGGTCGTGCAGGTCGTCGTCGAAGGCGATCTCCACATCCCGGCCCTCCGCCGAGGCCGCCAGCATCTGCTGCGACTGGCCGGTGCCGTGCACCAGCATCCATTCGTCGCCGCCATTGTTCGACACGATGGCGTCGTCGGCGAGCGTGCCCTCCCCGGTCATCACCGACAGATAGGTGGATTGGCCGGGGCCCACCCGGCTCAGGTCGCGGGTGACGCAATGGTCCAGCACCGCCTGCGCGTCGGGCCCGCGAACGAACACCTTCTTCAGCGGCGACATGTCGAACATGCCGGCGGCCTCGCGAACCGCGTCATGCTCGTCATTGGGGTCGGTCGCGTAGCTCCATGCGGTGCCCATCCCGTTCCAGTCCTCCAGCCCCGAGCCAAGCGCGCTGTGGCGCTCGGCCAGGGCCGATCTGCGGCTGAGTTCCTCGGTCATTCCTTGTCTCCCTGTTGTCGGTCAGTACCATTCGTCGGGCAGGTCGGCCTTGCGCCGTGCCACGTAATCCTCCAGCGCCTCTCGGGCGCCCTCCTCCATCGGTGGGGGTTCGTAGGCCGCCAGCATGGCCTTCCAGCGCGCGGACGCGCGCTGCTCCAGCGTCCGCGCCCCATGCTCCTGCCATGTCTCGTAAGGGCCTGCCTCGGGCAGGTCGGGCTCGAAATTCGCATCCGCATAGTGGCGCAGCGTGTGGCCTGTGGAGAGGAAATTCGCCCCCGGGCCGGTTTCCAGATAGGCATCGCGCGCCAGCGCCTCGGCGCCGGTGTCGATGCCCTGCAGGAAGCGCAGCATCGCGCCGCAATGGTCCAGATCCATCACGAATTTCTCATACGACATGGTCAGCCCCCCTTCCAGCCAGCCGGCCGCGTGCCAGACCTGGTGCGAGCCCGACAGAAGGGCCGCCCACATCGCATCGGCGCTGTCCTGCATGGCCTGCCCGTCGGCGCAGTTCGCCGCCGTGATCTGGCCGCCACCCGTGCGCACCGGCACGCCCAGCCGTCGGCCCAGCTGGCCCAAGGCGAAGCTGACCAGATTGGCCTCGGGCGTGCCGAAAGTGAGAGCGCCCGAGCGCAGGTTCATGGTGGAATGGAAAGAGCCCAGAACGCAGGGACAGCCGGGGCGCACAAGCTGGACGAGCGCAATGCCCACCATCCCCTCGGCCAGTGTCTGTGCGGCGATGGCGGCGGGGCCCAGCGGGCCCATCGCACCGCCGAAGATCGCCGGAGAGACGGCCACGCATTGCCCCGCCCCGGCATAGACCCGCAGCGCCTCGGACATGATGCCGTCATAGACCAGCGGCGAGTTGACGTTGATGTTGGCCTGGATCACGGCATGGCGCTCCAGCGCTTCGACCCCGTGCACGATCCGCGCCATCTCGATACTGTCGCGGGCCCGCTCTGGCGACGTCACCGCGCCCATGAACGGCTTGGACGACAGGGTCAGATGCGCCAGCACCATGTCGAGATGGCGCTTGTTGACCGGGATGTCCACCGGCTCGACCACCGTGCCGCCGGAATGCGCGAGCCATGGCGACATCGCCGTGAGCTTGACGAAATTGCGGAAATCCTCCAGCGCGGCATAGCGCCGGCCGCGGTCGAGATCGGTGACGAAGGGCGCGCCATAGCCGGGCATCAGCACCACGTGATCGCCGCCCAGCGTAACAGTTGTGTTCGGGGTCCGGCCATGAAGGCGGAAGACCTCCGGCGCGGTGGCGCAGAGCGCGCGGACATGGCCGGGCGCGAACCGCACACGCTCGCCCTCCACTCGCGCACCGGCCTCGTGGAAAAGCCGTAGCGCCTCGGCGTCGCCGCGAAACTCCACGCCGATCCGGTCGAGGATCCAGTCGGCCTGCGCCTCGATGTCGAAAAGCGCCTCTTCGCCGAGAATCTCGTAGGGCGCGAGCCGGCGTCGGTCGATCCGCGCCGGGGGCCTGGGGTTGCGAAGGCGCGGCCGCCGCGCGCGGCGCCGGGGCGGCTGGACGGCATCGGGCGGCGGATGCGGCGAGGCTTGCATCGTTCAGTATTCCTGATCCAGCCACTCGGCAACCGGTGGCGAATTTCCTGTATGCCCGAGTGTGGGGGCGGGAAAGGTCGCAAGCAAACCCAATTATTTGCCCCAAAGGGTCAATTGGATTAATCCTTTTTCATGCGCTTCCGGCAATTCGATTCCCTCAGGATCTTCACCGTCGTGGCCGCGTCCGGCGGCTTTGCCGCGGCGGCAGAGCGGCTCAATCTCACCAAGGGTGCGGTCAGCTATCAGATCCGGCAACTGGAGGAGGCGCTTGGCTTTGCGCTCTTCACCCGCCTGCCCCGCGGTGTGGCCCTGACGCCCCGCGGCAAGGCGTTGCAGGCCGCCGCGCAGCGGGCCTTCGACGGGCTCGAGGCGGATATCCGCAGGATTCGGGCAGCGGACACCCCGACACTGGTGATCGGCGTCACCAGCTATTTCGCGGCGCGCTGGCTGTCGCCGCGCCTGACCGATTTCATGGCCGCCCACCCCGACCTTCGCCTGCGCCTGCAACCGGTGGTCAACACGATGGACCTCGCCCATGAAGGGGTGGACCTGGCGGTTCGCTGGGGCAACGGGCGCTGGCGTGACGTGCCCTGCCAGCGGCTGTTCGCCTGCCCGGCCTTCCCCACCGGCAACGCGGAGGCTGCGGCGCTGATCGCACGCGAGGGGGCGGAGGCGGGCTTCGCCCGGCTGACCCTTTTGCGCGACCGCGACGACAGCAACGCCTGGTCCGACTGGTTCCGCCGTGCCGGGCTGGGGACGCCGGGCGATGCCGACACGCTGATCATCCCCGACCCGAACGTGCGGGTGCAGGCGGTGATCGACGGACAGGGGATCGCGCTCAACGACGCGCTGGTGGGCGAGGAATTGGCCAGTGGACGGGTGCACCGGTTGTCGGAGGTGGCGCTGGAGGATTACGGCTATCACCTGGCCTACACGGCCGAGAGCGCGCGCCGCCCGGAGATCCGCGAATTCATCGACTGGATGGTGGCGATGGCGGGCCCGTGACGGTTGCGCGGGGGCAGTCTTGCCTGTAATATATTCAATAGATAGAATATATGGGAGGAGACCGGCGTGTTTCACACAAGACGGCAGGTGCTGCGCGCGCTCGGCGCGGCGACAATGATTCCGGCGCTCGGCAGCGCGGGCCGGGTGATCGCCTCGGGCGCGGGCCGCGAGGTGATGACCGCAAGCGACGGGCATCTGGTGTTGCCCGGCGATTTCCTGTTCGGCCCCATGCCCGAGGAGGAGCTGGCCGACATCCTCGCCCGCCACGATGTCTCTCGCGACCAGGTGCAATCGCCCTGCAACGTCACCGTGCTGCGCGACGACGCGCGCACCGTGCTCTTTGACGCCGGCGCCGGGCCCGCCTTCATGCCAAGCGCGGGCGATCTGGCCGATACGCTCTACGACATGGGAATCGCCCCCGAGGATGTGACCGATATCGTCTTCACCCATGGCCATCCAGACCATCTCTGGGGCGTGCTCGACGATTTCGACGAGCTGCTTTTTTCCGAGGCCGCCTATCACATGGGGCAGGCGGAATGGGACTACTGGTCCGACCCGGCGACCGTCGACACCATCGGCGAGGCGCGTGCCGCCTTCGCCGTGGGCGCGGGCCGGCGGCTGGAGGCCATTGCCGAGAGGACCAGCTTTTTCAAGGCCGGCGACGAGGTGCTGCCGGGGGTGATGGCGCACGCCACCTTCGGGCATACGCCCGGGCACATGTCCTTCGAGGTCGCGACCGGCGGCGACCCGCTGCTGGTGGTGGGCGACGCGGTCACCAACGCGCATGTGAATTTCGAGCGACCCGGCTGGCCCAGCGGCTCGGATCAGGATGCCGAGACGGGCGCGGCGACACGGACCCGCCTGCTCGACCAAGCGGCAGCGGACAAGATGCGCATCATCGGCTTTCACCTGCCCGGCGGCGGCATGGGCCGGGTCGAGCGCACGGACGGCGCCTATCGTTTCGTGGGAGAAGAGGCATGAAGACCCTGCTTTTGACAACAGCGCTGCTGATGGCCGCCACCGGCGCCGTCGCCAGCGAGGACATCGCCGACAAATACCCCGGCTCGATGCTCTATGACGAACCGGTGGAGGTGATCCCCGGCGTCTGGTCCGCCATCGGCGCCACCGCGCCGCCCACCTACGAGAATTCGGGCCATAACAACAACCTCAGCTTCATCGTCACCGGCGAGGGCGTTGTGGTCATCAATGGTGGCGCGGCCTATGGCCTGGCAAAGGCGCTGCATGACGAGATCAGGCAGATCACCGATCAGCCGGTGAAGCTCGTCTTCAACGAAAACGGACAGGGGCATGCGATGCTGGGCAATGCCTACTGGGCCGAACAGGGCGTGCCGATCGTCGCGCATGAGGACGCCGCTCACGAGATCGAGGAATATGGCGGCTCGGTTCTGGACGGGATGAAGCGTTACAACCGCGACAAGGCCGAGGGGACAGTGGTTCAGCCCCCGACCGAGACCTTTTCCGACGAATACATCGTCGAGATGGGCGATTTCCGCATCGAGGCGCGCTATCTGGGCCCCGCTCACAGCCCCGGCGACATTGTGGTCTGGCTGCCCGAGCAGAGCTTGGTGATCTCCGGCGACATGGCGTTTCACGAACGTATGCTGCCGATCTTCCAGCACACCTATACCGCCGACTGGCTGGAGACCTGGGACAACGAGTTCGAACCGTTGGGCGCCACCTATGTGATCCCCGGCCACGGGCATCCCACCAACATGGCACAAGTGCGGCGCTATACGCGTGACTACCTGGTCTATCTGCGCGGCAAGATCCGCGAGCATATCGACGCGGGCGGCGATCTTTCCGAGGCCTATTATGTCGACCAGTCGCCCTATGCCCATCTCGACACGTTCGAGGAGCTGGCGACCAAGAACGCGGGCCGCGTCTATGAACAGATGGAATGGGAGTGACGACGGGTCAGGCGTTTTCTTGCAAGAAAACGGCCCGGAAAATTCGAATTTTCCGGGTCGCCCGCTCCGCCGCGCCCCCGATCTCCGCGCGGAAACCGGGATAGAAAATGCACATTTTCTATCCCGGAATTTGCGAAAACTCCGGGCTCACCCCGCCGCCGCGCGCCGTGCCGGTCCCCCAATCCGCTCCAGCACCAGCTTCGTGGCCATCGCGCCCACCCACATGAAGAACACCGCCACCCAGGCCGTCACGGCCATGATCGCGCCGCCCGACATGCCCGCGCCCACTGCGCAGCCTCCGGCCAGCATCGCGCCGAAGCCCATCAGCACCGCGCCCACCAGATAGCGTTCCATCGGCGTGTCGGCGCCGAAGCGCTGGATGCGGAATTCGCGCGTCAGGATCGCGGCCGCGGCCGAGCCCAAAAACACCCCCGGCACCAGCCCCACGCCAAAGCCCAGGGGCAGCGAGGTGTCGTTGACAAGGCCCATCAGCGTGTCGGTGGAGGGTCCGGTGAAGGTGACCGAGGAGATCGGGATCACCTCGAAGGAGACCTGCGAGACGGCATAGGTGGCCGCCCAGCCCAGCGCCACGGCCACGCCAACCAGTGCAGCGGCGATGCCGTGGCTGGCCTGCACGCCGCGCCGGAAGGCCAGCCCGAAGGAGAGGATCAGCGCCACCGCACCCACCCCCGCCACCAGGCCCGGCGTCAGCCCCAGCTGCGCCGACAGGCTGCGCGCCGGGCCGCCGGGGATCAGCCACAGCCCCGCGATGGCCTCGCGCGCGGGCGCGAGCGCGCCCCTCAGCGCCGATTGCGCCACCAGCGTCAGCAGAAGCCCGGTGATGAAGGCGCGCAGATTGCCGGTCGCCGAAAGCACCAGAAGCCGGCTGGCGCAACCGCGAGCCAGGATCATGCCGGCGCCGAACATCAATCCCCCGACGATGGCGCCCGACAGGCTGCCGGTGGCCGCAAGCTGCCGCGACTGCGAGACGTCCAGCCATCCCGCCGCCACCGCCCCCTGCACCGCCGTCAGCGCGGCGAAGAAGGCCACCAGCCAGATCGAGAGGCGCGGGCCCAGCTGGCCGCCCGAAACCTCCACCGCCGCCGCCCGCAGGCAGAAGCGCGAATGCTGCGCGGCCGCGCCGAAGAGCCCTCCCACCGCAAGGCCCGCCATCATCAGAACGGCGCCATCGCCGTATCGGTCGATCAGTGTTTCAATCATCGCCTTACCCCTTGGCAGCGGCCCTACGCCGGGCCGCCCGGGGCCGCCTTGACCTGCGTCAAGCGGGCGCCGTATGGCGCGCTATTGCAGTGCTTCCTGCACGATTTCGTCGAGCAGCGCCTGCACCTTCTGCATCTCGCCCTCGGGCAGGTTGCGATAGCCGATTTCCACCTCGCCCCCCTTGTCGGTGACGAAGATGCCATAGGGACAATGGGCGATATTGGCGGCATCCGCCTCCATCACCTCGCGCGAGAGCGTGGCCGAGCAGAACAGGAAGATGTCGGCCGCCTCGAAGATCGTGACGTCGCTGCCCACGTCCTCGGCGGTGCGGTTGAGCATCTCGCCCACATGGCTGGTATAGTCGATCACCAGCCCCTTGCCGATGATCGCGTTCTCGACGGCAAAGGTGGCGTCTTCGAAGGCGCCGTCGAAGGGATAGGTGGTCGCATCGGCGGCCAGCGAGGCGGTGGCGGTCGTCAGGGCGGCCGCAGCGGCGAGCAGAAGCGTTTTCATGGGTCTTACCTCCTTTGTGAACAGGGTCGTGAAAGCAGGCAACCGGGTGGCGGGCCCGCGCGCCTGCGCCGGCCCGCACCGCCGGGATCAGCCGAACATGTCGGCGGTGATGCCCGAATACCAGCCTTCGGATTCCTCGTAGGTGGCCTTGCGGGTGGCCGAATCCTCGCCGGTCTGGCTGATGAAACCGTCGACCTTGGCGATCTTCTCTTCCGTGGCCTCGTAGGTCGCGCCCACCTTGATGCCGTCGTCGCTGTCGATCAGCGACCAGCAGGTGTTCGAGAACTTGGCCGGGAAGACCTTGGAGCCGGTCAGCGCTCCGCGCACGGCCATTGCCGCCACCTTGGCCTGGCTGTTGGCCGAGAACCCCGATTTGGGCATGTCGCCCGCATTTGTAGCATCGCCCAGAACGTGCACGTCCTCGTCCATACGGCTCTGCATGGTGGCCGGCACGATCTGACAGAAACCGCTGTCGTCGGTAAGCCCCGCCATCTCGGCGATCCGCCCGGCCTTCTGGGCGGGAATGACGTTGCAGACATCCACCGTCTCGACCATTCCGTCGATGTCGATGGTCATCTCGGCGGGGTTCACGCTGACATTGTTGCCGCCGAAATCGGGGCCGATCCATTCGACCATGCCGCCGTAATGTTTTTGCCAGCCTTCCTCGAACAGCGCCTGCTTGGAAAACTTGGGCTTGGGATCGGCGATAAGGATCTTCGCGGTGGGATTCATCTGTTTGAGCACATGCGCCACCATCGACACCCGCTCATACGGCCCCGGCGGGCAGCGGTAGGGGTTGGGGGGCGCCACCATCGCAAAAAGCCCGCCTTCCGGCATCGCCTCGATCTGCGCCTTCAGAAGCTGGGTCTGCGATCCGGCCTTCCAGGAATGCGGCATCCGGTTCTGCTGGGTGATGTCCCAGCCGGGAACCGAGCCATCGACGAAGTCGATGCCGGGGCTGAGGATCAGCTTGTCATAGCCCAGCGTGCCGCCGCCGGCGAGCGTCACTGTCCTGGCATCGCGGTCGACCTCGACCGCCCAGTCGTGGAGAACGTTGACGCCGTAATCGGCGGCCAGCGAGCCATAAGTGTGGCCGATATCGTCCAGTTCCTTGAACCCGCCGATGTAGAGGTTGGAAAAGAAACAGGTGAAATAGGTACGTGTCGGATCGACGAGGGTGACATCGATCTCGCCCTTGCTGTCCTTGGCGATGTAGCGGGCCGCCGTTGCACCCCCTGCCCCGCCGCCGATGACCACGACCCTGGGCCGGGGGCTGCCCTGCGCAAGCACCGCGGGCGCGGCCAGGCTGGCCGCGGCCAGCGCGCCGGTACCGATGAATGTGCGTCTGTCAATGGTCATGGTTTTCCTCCCTATCCATTAGCCATCAAGGTCCTTGAAGTATGCTGCAAGCGCCGCGATCTCCTCGTTCGACAGGCGCCCGGCCATCATCTGCATCACTGGATGGGGACGCAGCTTGTTCTTGTAGGCATGCATGGCCACGACGAAATCCTCTTCCGGCCAGCGGGTGATCGAGGGGATACCCTCAGCCGAGCCGTCGGCCTGGTGGCAGGTCAGGCATTCGGTGGCGAGGTATTCGCCATATTCCGGGTCGCCCTCCAGCGCCAGGATCGCCGGGTCAAGATCGTGGTCGGTGCCGGTGGCGGTGGGTTCGGCCTCGGGGATGTTGGCGGGGTTGTCCGAAAAGGTCCGCAGATAGGCCAGAAGATCGGCGCGCT
Source organism: Alphaproteobacteria bacterium (assembly GCA_030428025.1). GTDB lineage: Bacteria > Pseudomonadota > Alphaproteobacteria > Rhodobacterales > Rhodobacteraceae > Roseovarius. Next base: position 968 of record JAUIBJ010000065.1, on the reverse strand, counting down.
GCTGTTCGTCCTTCATGCCCGGATAGCTCATCCGGGTCTTCGACACCAACGCGCGGGGGTTGTCGATATAGGCGTCGAGGGTTTCAAAGGTCCAGACCAGCCCGTCATTCGACATCCGCTCCATCGCCGCGGAATAGGCAAAGCCCTCGTGAACGCCGGCCTGACGGCCGAAGATGCCGTTGAGATGCGGACCGATGCGATCCTTTGCGCCCTTGCCCACCTGATGGCAGCCCTTGCACTGTGCAAAGAGCTTCTTGCCCTTCTCGGCATCGCCAATCAGCTCGGCCCGGGCCGCCGGCACGGCGAGGGAGGCAGCCAGAGCCGCCGCCCCGATCGAGAGGCTCAAACGCCTGAAGACTGCGCCACCCACCGGATCACTCGCCGAAGGTCGAGAGATAGGCGGCGATCGCGGCCTGATCCTCTTCCTTCCTCAGACCGGCGAAGGCCATCTTCGTGCCCTTGAGGAAATCGCGCGGCTTGGCCAGGAATTCGGCCAGGGTTTCCTCGGTCCAGACCAGTCCGCCTTCGGCCGCCTCTTCCAACGCGTTCGAATAGCGAAAGCCCTCGACCGACCCGGCGGGCCTTCCCATGATGCCGTTCAGCACCGGGCCGGTACGGTTCGTCGCACCCTCGCCCACCTGATGACAGGCCTTGCACTTGCGGAACACCTTCTCGCCCGCGGCCACAAGCTCGGGATCGGGCGCGGGGGCGGCGGCCTCGACCACCTCCTCTTCGACGGCCTCCTCTGTCGTTTCCTCCATCGCCGCCATTTCGGAGGTTTCCTCTTCCGCCATCGCGGCGCTGTCCTCGCCCTCCTCCTCGGGCGTCACGTCCAGCACGCGGGCGCGCATGGTGATCTCGACGCTCTCCTTGCAGTTCTCCATGCACGGCTGACCGGCCCAGAAATGGCTTTCCGCCTCTTCCCGGTCATCGACGATGAAGCCATCGGCATTGGGCATCTCGACCTC
>JAUIBJ010000755.1 GCA_030428025.1 Alphaproteobacteria bacterium | reverse complement strand
ACGGGTCCCTCCTCTGTTGGGACCGGCATCGGCTGACGGATGTCAGGCCGATCTCCCTTTCCGGTCGCGTTGCTGGCCCGAAAGGGGCGCATCGTTTGCCCTGGACATGGCGGCTGCGGCAGTTTCAGAGGTCAGTTCAGCCATCACCTCGGCCACCACGAAGGTTGCGATGATGGCGGGCCGCTTGTCGCGGCTACCGCTTGCCCCGATAGGGCAAATCAATTGGTCTGTGGATTGTCCGTCGCATTCCCTGTGCGCCCAGCTGCGGAACTTGGCGCGCTTGGTAGCGGAACCGATCATGCCGACATAGGCGGCGTCGGCACGTTCGAGCGCGGCTGACGTCAGCAGGAAATCGAGCCCGTGATCGTGCGTCAGGACGATGAAGGCACTGCCGGCGGGGGCGTGCCAGATATCGGCCTCGGGCAGGGCGCTGACTCGCGTTTCCACCTTTGACGTGCAGAGCGCGATCTCGTCGGGGCGGGTATCGATCAGGATGCAGCGCACAGGCAGGTGTTGGAACTGGTCGGCAAGCGCCCGGCCAACGTGGCCCGCGCCCATGACATAGACGTGGGGCAGGGTGTCCTCGTGCTGCTCGGAGCGGGTAATCGCAGCGCGCTTGTCCGAGGCCCGCATGCGGGACAGTTTCAGCTCCACACGCCCGCCGCAGCACTGGCCGATCTCGGGGCCGAGGGGCACGTCGAGATCGCGGTTCAGCGTCCCGTCGCGCAGCATGTCGCGCGCGGCGTTGACGGCGATAAATTCGAGCTGGCCGCCGCCGATGGTGCCCCGGAGCGCGGCAGGGGCCACGAACATCTCGGTTCCCGCTTCGCGCGGGGAGGACCCACGAACGCGGGTCAGTACGACGCGGATCACCGAAGAGTGGGTGGCCAGGAACTCGCCGAGCGTTGGCATCGTTCAGCCCTCGCCCCGCAGCCGCTCGACGGCCATCAGGACGCGTTCCGGGGTGGCCGGGGCGTCGAGGCGCGCGCATTCGCGGTAATCGGCCACCGAGGCGACGGCCATCGACAGCGCCTCCAGCACCGAGATCCCGAGCATGAAGGGCGGTTCGCCCACGGCCTTGGAGCGCTTGATGGTCAGTTCGCGGTTCTCGGACCAGTCGGCGAGGTTGACATTGAAGACGCGCGGACGATCCGACGCCAGCGGAATCTTGTAGGTCGAAGGTGCGTGGGTGCGCAGGCGCCCGGCCTCGTCCCACCAGAGTTCCTCGGTGGTGAGCCAGCCCATGCCCTGAATGAAGGCGCCTTCCACCTGGCCCCGGTCGAGCGCCGGGTTAAGGGAGCGGCCGACATCGTGCAGTATATCGGTGCGCTCGACGCGGTATTCACCGGTGAGCGTGTCGATCGAGACCTCGGAACAGGCCGCTCCGTAAGCATAATAATAGAACGGGCGGCCCATGCCTTTGGCCCGATCCCAGTGGATTTTCGGGGTCTTGTAGAAACCGGCGGCGGAAAGCTGCACGCGGGCAAGATAGGCCTGTTTGATGAAGGCGTCGAAGGGAAGTTCCTCGTCGCCGATGCGGACGCGGTTGGCATGAAAGCTGACGTCTTCGGGGGCGACGCCCCACTTTTCCGCAGCGAACGTCACCAGCCGCGCCTTGATCTGATTGACCGCGTCGAGCGCCGCCATGCCGTTGAGGTCGGTGCCGCTGGAGGCGGCGGTGGCGGAGGTGTTGGGCACCTTCTCGGTGGTCGTTTTGGTGATCTTGATCCGCTCGAAATCGACCTGGAAGGCCTCGGCAACGACCTGCGCGACCTTGGTATTGAGACCCTGGCCCATCTCGGTGCCACCGTGGTTCAGGTGGATCGAGCCGTCATTATAGACATGCACCAGCGCGCCCGCCTGATTGTACCAGGTCGCGGTGAAGGAGATGCCGAACTTGACCGGGGTCAGAGCGATGCCCCTTTTCAGCACTGGCGAGGTTCGGTTGTAGGCGATGATTTCCTGCCGGCGGCGGCGGTAGTCGGAGTTCTCTTCCAACTCGGTGATCAGCCGATCGAGGATGTTGTCCTCGACCTCCTGATGGTAGGGGGTCAGGTTGCGGCCCTCGCCCCCGT
>JAUIBJ010000754.1 GCA_030428025.1 Alphaproteobacteria bacterium | reverse complement strand
GGGCGGCGACAAGGGCGCCGCGCCTCTGGCGCTGGTGGGCAAGGGCGTGGTCTTCGACACCGGCGGCATCAGCCTCAAACCCGCCCAGGGCATGGAAGAGATGACCATGGACATGGGAGGCGCGGGCGTGGTGACGGGCGTCATGCGCACGCTTGCCGCGCGGAAGGCGCGCGCCAATGTGGTGGGGCTCGTGGGGCTGGTCGAGAACATGCCGTCCGAGCGCGCCACCCGCCCCGGCGACGTGGTGACCTCGATGAAGGGCGAGACGGTCGAGATCATCAACACCGATGCCGAGGGGCGGCTGGTGCTTGCCGACGTGCTCTGGTACGCGCAGGAAACCTACACCCCCGCCGCCATCGTCGATCTGGCCACGCTGACCGGCGCGATCATCATCGGGCTGGGGCATGAAAAGGCCGGGGTCTTTTCCAATGACGACAGGTTCGCCGGCGCTTTCCTCAAGTCGGCCGAAGCCGAGGGCGAGGGCGCCTGGCGGATGCCGCTGGGCGAGGCCTATGACAAGCAGCTGAAATCCGCCATCGCCGACATGAAGAACGTGGGCGGACGGCCCGCTGGCTCGATCACCGCCGCCCAGTTCCTCCAACGCTTCGTGAAAGAGGGCTGCCCCTGGATCCATCTCGACATCGCCGGCGTGGCCCGGGTGGGCGAGGAAACCGCCCATGCGCCGAAAGGCGCGACCGGCTGGGGGGTGATGGCGCTCAACCGGATGATCGCGGACAATTACGAAGGCGGGTAATGGGCGCGGCCTTCTTCTATCACCTCACCCGCCGCCCGCTCGAGGCGACACTGCCCATGCTTCTGGGCAAGGCGCGCGAGGCCGGCTGGCGGGTGGCGGTGCGCGGGGTCGACCCCGCGCGGATGGACTGGCTCGACGAAAAGCTCTGGCTGGGCCCCGAGGAGGCATTCCTGCCGCACGGGCAGGCCACCGCGCCCCATGCCGCGCGCCAGCCCGTGCTGCTGACAACCGCCACCGATTGCCCCAACGACCCGCACTGTCTGATGAGCATCGACGGCGCCCCGGTTGCCGCCGAGGAGGTGCAGCGGCTGGATCGCGTCTGCGTGCTCTTCGACGGCAACGACGAGAGCGCGGTTCAGGTGGCGCGGGGCCAGTGGAAGGTGCTGACCGACGCGGGAGTATCGGCGCAGTACTGGTCGGAAGCTTCTGGCCGGTGGGAGAAAAAGGCAGAGAAATAAGTCGCTTGCATGCCGATCTTCAGGCGTATTGCCTTGGGCGCAATTCGTCCGACGCGACCGGTCCCGGCGCGCCCCTCTCCATCCTCCTGCCCGGCCCGGCGCATCGGACGGCGCCGCCGCTGTCTCTTCCACGAAAGCGCCGCGCTACCCCGCACAAACCCGTTCCCGCACAGGCGGCACTGTGCTAGCGTTGCGCGTCGGGCGAAAGAGGAGGAACGGCTCGTGAAACTGGACGACACTTGTGTGCTTGTCGTGGTCGACATGCAGAACGATTTTTGCGAGGGGGGCGCCCTGCCCACGGCGGACGGTCATCAGGTGGTGCCGGTCATCAATGCGGTGGGCCGGAAATTCCACAACGTGGTTCTGACACAGGACTGGCATCCGCCGGGCCATGTCTCCTTTGCCTCGGCCCATCCCGGAAAGAACCCGCTCGACAGTGTCGTGATGCCCTATGGCACACAGATCCTCTGGCCCGATCACGTGGTGCAGAACACGTGGGGAGCCGAGTTTCACCCCGATCTCGACCTGCCGCATGCACAGTTGATCATCCGCAAGGGCTATCTGAAGGAGATCGACAGCTATTCGGCCTTCTGCATGGTGGATGGCGTCACCAAGACCGGGCTGGGAAGCTATCTGCGCGAGCGCGGCATCGAACGTGTCTTCGTGGCGGGCTGCGCCATCGACTATTGCGTGGGCGGTCTGGCGGCGGATGCGGCCAGGGCGGGGTTCGAGACCTTCGTGATCGACGACGCCACCGCCTCGATCGACCCGGCTCCGGGCGCCTCGGCCGACCGGGCGTGGAAGGAGATCGCCGAGGCCGGCGTCACACGCATCGCCAGCAGCGACATCGAGTGACGGCGGATGC
>JAUIBJ010000064.1 GCA_030428025.1 Alphaproteobacteria bacterium | reverse complement strand
TGGCCGATTGGGTGGCCGCGCAGGGGCTCGCGGGGGCCGAACTGTCGGATCTGCAGCGTGCCGAGGCGCGGCGGCTCTGTCTGCGCCGCGGGGTAGATCCCGTGGCCGGAGATCGCGGGCTCGACGACCGGCTGCGTGCCTTCGCCAGCCGTTCCGACACCTTCGCGCTGCCCAACAAGAAGGCGGCCTATGAACTGACTCACATCGTCTTCTACCTCTCCGAATACGGCCGGGTGGATCCGCAGGCCGAGGCGGAGATCTTCGACAGCCTCTATTACGCCGGCACGCTGGCCTTTCTGGAGTTGAACATCGACCTTCTGTCCGAGGTCTGCATCGCCCTGCGCTTTGCCGGCCAGACCCCGCCGCGCGTCTGGGAACGCTGGCTGTCGGATCAGGTGCTGCGCTTCCGCGTGGTGCCGGCGGACCGGCCCGGCGGGATGGACGACTATCACCCCTGGCTGATGGTGAACTGGTTCATGGCCGTCTCGGGCCGCGGCGGATTTGCCCACGAGATGCCCGAGGGCGCCGTGGCCTTCGCCGCGCCCGAGCCCAATGCCGGTCCATTGCGCGAGTTGTCCGACTGCATCTACCGGATGGAGGAACGCCGCAGCCCCGACTGGGGGGTAATGCGCGACCGGGTGGGCGACCGTCTGTCCGACGAGGCGCGCACCGTGCTGGAAGCGGCCGAGCAGGCAGTGGATTTCGGCGCCTTCTTCCGTGGCTTCGCCCGCGCTGCCGTACCCGGGGCGCTGACATGATCGCGGGGCTGACCCGCCGGCAGGGGCTACAGGCCGCCTGCCTCGCAGGGGTGGGGCTGACCGCGCTCTATACCCTGCTCATCGCCACCGCCGATGCGATCACCAAGCTCTTTGCCGCCTCCTATGCCGCGCCGCAGCTTTTCGCGCTGTCGGGCGGCATCGTTGCGGTGCTGAGCCTGGCCGCCAATCGCCGCGAAGGGCGCTGGCGGGGCGTGCGTACGGCCTGTCCACGGGCGATGGCCGTCCGGGCGGTGGCTACGGTGCTGGCCTCCATCGCCTTCTACTATGCCTTCCGGCTCTTGCCCTTCGCCGAGGTCTTCCTGTTCATCGCCCTCATCCCGCTTCTGGCGGCCCTCCTCTCCGGCCCGGTTCTGGGCGAGGCGGTGCGGCCGCAGGTCTGGGCCGCGCTCTGCCTTGGCACGGCGGGCGTTCTCTGCCTCTTCCCGGGGGGGCTTGGCAGTGTCGGGCTTGGCCATCTCGTGGCCTTCGCGGCGGTGGCGCTCGGCACGGTGTCGATGCTGGCCTCGCGCTATATCGGCACGCGCGACGACAATATCCTGGCGCAGGTCTTCTATCCCAATCTGGCGCTGATGGCGGTGATGGCCTGTGCGCTGCCTTTCGTCTTCCAGCCCATGGGCTGGGCCGATCTGGGCTGGGCGGGAGCCTATGCCGTCTTCCTCTTCGGCGCCCGCTGGGTTCTGGTGGCCGCACTTCGGCTGCTGCCGGCCTATGTGGTCACGCCGCTGATGAACCTGCAGTTCCTGTGGATGGTGGCCATCGGCTTCGTCGCCTTCGGCGAGCGACCTGTGGCCAGCGTCTATGTCGGCGCGGCGGTGGTCATCGCCGCCGGGCTCTGGCTGGTCTGGGACCAGACCCGCCCGCGGGACCAGGTCAAGGTTGTGCCGGCAGAGTGAAGTTCGCCATCTAAGCCGCGGGTATTACATCGCAAAAGACGTTCCACAGCCACAGGAGCTTGTGGCGTTGGGGTTGTCGATCGTAAACCGCGCGCCGATCAGTTCCTCGGTGAAGTCGATGGTCGCCCCTTCGAGAAACGGAAGCGACACACTGTCGACCACCACCTTTTCACCCTGGCCTTCGAGCACCAGATCGTCATCGGCCGGCGCGTCGAGCCGGATGTCGTACTGGAATCCCGAACAGCCGCCGCCCTCGACGGCGATGCGCAGCGCATGGCCCTGCTGGCCCGCGCCGATCTCGGATAGGCGGGCAAAGGCGCGGTCGGTGACTTTCGGCGGCAGGTTCATTTCGCTCAACCCTCTGGTTTCCTTGCGGTCCGGCTGCAATATATGGGCTGTGGGACGAGGCGACAAGGATGGCGGGCATGCAGACAGCCTATGCCGCGGACCCCGCGCAGACGCGCGGGCGGCTGACGGCCGAAGAGGAAAGCGCGTATCGCTCCTGTTTTCAGCGCGACCGCGACCGGATCATCCATTCCAGCGCCTTCCGCCGGCTCAAGCACAAAACGCAGGTCTTCGTCGAGCATGAGGGCGATTATTTCCGCACAAGGCTCACCCATTCCATCGAAGTGGCGCAGGTGGCACGCACCATCGCCGGTGCGCTCGGGCTCAACCCCGAACTGACCGAGGCGGTGGCGCTGGCGCATGATCTGGGTCATACCCCCTTCGGGCATACCGGCGAGGATGCGCTCAATGCGCTGATGGCGCCCTATGGCGGGTTCGATCACAACGCCCAGGCGCTGCGCATCGTCACCTCGCTGGAGCGGCACTATGCGCTGTTCGACGGGTTGAACCTGACATGGGAAACGCTGGAGGGGATCGCCAAGCATAACGGCCCCGTGACGCCCTGTCCGGGCGAGGGCGCAGTGCCCGGGGATCTGCCCTGGGCGCTGGCCGCCTACAATTCCCGCCACGATCTGGAGCTTCACACCCATGCCGGGGCCGAGGCGCAGGTGGCCGCGCTTTCCGACGATATCGCCTATAACAACCACGACCTGCATGACGGGCTGCGCGCGGGGCTGTTCACCGAGGCCGACATCCGCGCCCTGCCCATTGTCGGGCCCTGCTATGACGAGGTCGACCGCATCTATCCCGGACTCGACACCTATCGCCGCCGTCACGAGGCGCTGCGCCGGGTCTTCGGGGTGATGGTGGCCGACGTGATCGAAACCTCGCGTGCGATCCTGACCGAGGCCGCGCCCGAGAACGCGCAGGCGGTGCGCCTTCTTGGCCGGCCGGCGATCCGCTTTTCCGATCCGCTTTGGGCTGACCTGCAACAGATCCGCGCCTTCCTGTTCCGCCGGATGTACCGCGCGCCCTCGGTGGTCGAGATGCGCAAGCAGGTGACCTGCGTGGTCGAGGAACTTTTTCCCTTCTATATGAAGAAGCCCGAATTCCTGCCCGCGCGCTGGCAGCAGGACGTGGCCGCCGTCACCGACGAGGCGGGGCTGGCACGGCTGGTCAGCGACTACATTTCCGGCATGACCGACCGCTTCGCGCTGGAAAGCCACGCCCGCCTTCTGGGCGGGCCGGGAGGGGCGGGCGAACGCCGAGGTTGACACTGATCGGCCGCCCGAGTTGATCGGGGTCGCGCCATGGTGATACATGCTTGCCGGGGTGGCTCAGGGGTTGTGGGTGTCGCATCACGAATTGCAGGGCTTCGATAACCGGACGGTCGTGATCGCGGGCGCGGGCTGCGAGATCGGTGCCGGTCTGGCCTGTGCCTTTGCCCGAGGCGGCGCCCGCGTGATCGTCGTCGACCGCAACGAGCAGGCGGCACTGCGCATCGCCCGCACCGATCCCGCCCGTATCGAGGCGCTGCAGCTCGACGCAATGCAAATGCATCTTTGCCAGAGGCTGGGTGAGCTGTGGGAGGCCGAGCCGCTCAATGTGCTGATCCATCTGCAGGCACTGCGCCATCCCGACCTGCCGGCGACGGTCATGCGCTCGGTCGAGGCGCTGACCCTTGCGCTGGCCGGTGGGCTGGAGGCCGGGCAGGGACGGGTGGTCATGATCTGCGCCGCCGGGCCTGTGGGCGTCGACACCGCCGCGGCGTTGCTGCAGCGGGCCATCGACCGGCTGCCGGCCGCGCTGCAGGCGGCGCTCGCCGGGCGGGGCGTCTGCGTGAACGGCCTGCGTCTGGCGCACGGGGCGGCCGATCTTGCGGATATTTGCGCAACGGTGGAGGTACTCACCCGTCCCGGCGGTCTGGCAATCGGCGGCGCGCTGCTTCCCCTGCTGCGGCGTTCCGATTGACGCGCGGGCTGGCGGTGTTAAACCGGCCCGCAACGCTTTGAGGACGGTTGGCCCATGAATCTCTTTACCGAAACCCGTGCGCGGGTCGTCGATGCGCTGGCGGCGCTGCAGACGGCGGGCGATCTGCCCGGTGATCTGGACACCGGCAATGTCACGGTCGAGCCGCCCCGCGATCCGGCCCATGGCGATCTGGCAACCAATGCGGCCATGGTGCTGGCCAAGCCTGCGGGGATGAAGCCGCGCGACATCGCCGGGATGCTGGCCGACCGGCTGGTCGCGGAGCCCTGGATCGACAGTGCCGAGGTGGCGGGGCCGGGGTTCCTGAATCTGCGGCTGGCGCCCGCCGTCTGGCAGGACGTGGTGCGCGCGGTGCTGACCGGCGGGGCCGGGTTCGGCCGTTCGGCCATGGGTGCGGGCGAGAAGGTGAATGTGGAGTTCGTCAGCGCCAACCCCACCGGCCCGCTGCATGTGGGCCACACCCGGGGCGCCGTCTTCGGCGACGCGCTGGCGAGCCTTCTGGATTACGCGGGCTACGACGTGACCCGCGAATACTACATCAACGATGGCGGCGCGCAGGTCGATGTGCTCGCCCGCTCCGTCTATCTGCGATATCTGGAGGCGCACGGCCAGGCCGTGGCCTTCGAGGACGGCACCTATCCGGGCGACTACCTCGTGCCGGTGGGCGAGGCGCTGAAGGCAGAGGTGGGCGACACCTATGTGGATCAGCCCGAGTCCGTCTGGCTGACCGAGGTACGCGATTTCGCCACCGATCGGATGATGGACCTGATCCGCGAGGATCTGGCCGCGCTGGGCGTAACAATGGATGTCTTCTATTCCGAGAAGTCCCTCTATGGTACCGGCCGGATCGAGGAGGCGCTGAAGTCGCTGGAGGACAAGGGCCTGATCTATGAAGGCGTGCTCGAGCCGCCAAAGGGCAAGGTGCCCGAGGATTGGGAGCCGCGCCAGCAAACGCTGTTCCGTTCCACCGATCACGGCGACGACGTGGATCGCCCGGTTAAGAAATCCGACGGCAGCTGGACCTATTTCGCCCCTGACATCGCCTATCATTATGACAAGGTTTCCAGAGGGTTCGACGCCCTTATTGATGTATTCGGAGCCGATCACGGCGGCTATGTCAAGCGGATGAAGGCCGCCGTCAGCGCGCTCACCGACGGGCGTGTGCCGCTCGATATCAAGCTGACGCAGTTGGTGAAGCTCTACAAGGACGGCGAACCCTTCAAGATGTCCAAACGCGCCGGCACCTTCGTCACCCTGCGGGACGTGGTCGATCAGGTGGGGGCTGATGTGACCCGCTTCGTGATGCTCACCCGCAAGAACGACGCACCGCTGGATTTCGACTTCGACAAGGTTCTGGAGCAGTCGAAGGAAAACCCTGTCTTCTACGTGCAGTATGCCCATGCCCGCATCTCTTCTGTGTTGCGCAAGGCCGATGCGGCAGGGCTTGGCGTTGCCGATGCCGAGTTGGCCAAGGCCGATCTGTCGGGGCTCACGCACGAGGCCGAACTGGCGCTGGCCCGCAAGATCGCCGAATGGCCGAGGCTTGTGGAGATCGCGGCCCGCACCCATGAGCCGCACCGAGTGGCATTCTACCTCTACGATCTGGCCAGTGAACTGCACAGCCTGTGGAACCGGGGCAATGACGAACCGGCCCTGCGCTTCCTGCAGGAGGACGCGCCGGACACGTCGCGGCCAAAAATCGCGCTCGTCCGGGCCACAGGCGTTGTTATTTCCGCCGGTCTTGGTATTCTTGGCGTCGTCCCGGCAGAGGAAATGCGGTAGCAGCCGCCTGAAAACAAGATCGCCGGGCCGCAGAGGCAGCAACAGAGATCCGGCGGCGCGGCATCGCCGGACGAGGCGAGGCGAGAGATGGCAGAGGTGCAGGAGGCGCAGCCGACGGGCGGCGCCGCGCAGTCGAAATCCATGACCAAAGTCTTCAACCTGGTCGGGGCGGTGACGTCGCTGGCCCTGATCGTCGGGGTCGGTGTCTGGGGCTACAAGCTGGTGATCCGCGACGTAAGCGGCGTGCCGGTGATCCGGGCGGCCGAGGGCCCGATGCGGGTTCAGCCAAAGGATCCTGGTGGCGCGCAGGCGCTGCATCAGGGTCTTTCGGTGAACGCGGTGGCCGCGGAAGGTACCGCCGGAGGCCCGGCAGAACGCTTGATCCTGGCGCCCGAGCCGCTGGAGCTGACGCTGGAAGATACCGAGATCGCCCGGCTCGACGCGCTCGACCTGACCGGCCGCGACAGTGGCGAACGCCTTGGCGGCGAACGTGGCGAGGCGGCGGAGCCCGACGACGCAGCCATGCGCTTCGCTTCCGTTCAGGCTCTGGCCGACCGGCTGGCCGAGGGCGTTGCCCCGCTCGAAGCCCTGCCGGAGGAGGATGAGGCGGATCTGGCCGGGGAAGAGGTGGTCGATACTGAAGAGGCGCTGGTCGAGGAGGAGCGCCCGAAGGTCGAGGGTGGTCTGGGCCGCTCGCTCCGGCCGAAACTGCGGCCTGCCTCGCTTGCCACCGCGCCGGTGGATGTGGCCCTGGCCTCGGTTACCGGCGCCACCGTTCGCGACATTGATCCCGACACCATCCCCGTGGGAACCCGTCTGGCCCAGCTTGGCGCCTTCGCCAGCCGCGAGATCGCGGTCAAGGAATGGAACGACCTGACCGACCGCTTCGCCGATTATCTCGATGGCAAGGATCGGGTCATCCAGAAGGCTACCAGTGGCGGGCGCACCTTCTTCCGCTTGCGCGCGATGGGGTTCGAAGACCTTTCCGACGCGCGGCGATTCTGTTCTGCGCTGGTCGCCGAACGGGCGGAATGCATCCCGGTGGTCACCCGGTGAGCCGCTTCGGCGCCACCATCCTCGATCCTTCCGGGCCGCGGTTGACGGCGGAGGAAAAGCGCTTCTTTTCAGAGGCTAACCCCTTCGGATTCATCCTTTTCAAGGCCAGTATCGAGACCCCCGATCAGGTAGCCGCGCTGTGCGAAGAGCTGCGCGCGGCGGTGGGCCGCGACGCCCCGATCCTGATCGACCAGGAAGGCGGGCGCGTGCAGCGCCTTCGCGCGCCCCACTGGCGCGAGTGGCGCCCGCCGCTCGACCATGTCGGGGCCGCGGGCGACGACGCGGAAGAGGCAATGCGCCTTCGGTTCCGTCTCATCGCCCATGAGCTGCGGGTGCTGGGAATCGACAGCAATTGCGCGCCAGTGGCCGATGTGGCCTGCGACTCGACCCACCCCTTCCTCAAGGACCGCTGCTATGGCACCGACCCGGAAACGGTCGTGCGTCTCGCGCGTGCCGTGGCCGAGGGGCTGCTGAGCGGCGGCGTGTTGCCGGTTCTGAAACACATTCCCGGCCACGGCCGCGCGGTGGTGGACAGCCATCACGACCTGGCCGTGGCCGAGGCTGACGCCGAGACGCTGCGCAAGGTCGATTTCGCTGCCTTTCGATCCCTGAACGACCTGCCCATGGCGATGACGGCTCATGTGGTCTATCCCGCGCTCGATGCCCGGCCCGCCACCACCTCGCCCGAGGTGATGGCCTGCATCCGAGGCGAGATCGGCTTCGACGGGCTGGTGATGACCGACGATATCGCCATGAAGGCGCTGAGCGGATCGCTCACTGGCATCACCGCCGAGGCGCTGGCGGCGGGCTGCGACGTGATCCTCTTCTGCAACGGCACGCTGGAGGAGAAGCGCCGCGTGGCCGGCGCGGCCGGAGAGATGAGCCTGAGCGCCCAGGGCCGGGCGGAAAAGGCGCTTGCCGCCCGCCACGCGCCCGACGAGGTTGACATTCCGGCGCTGGAGGCAAAGCTGGAGGCGCTGATGAATGGGCGCGTCTATGGTGGATGACAGCTTCGAAGGACCCGAACGGGTGGAGCGCGTGGCCGACCGCATGGCGGCCGAGGCGCTTATCGTCGATGTGGACGGGTTCGAGGGGCCGCTCGACCTGCTGCTGACGCTGGGGCGCACACAAAAGGTGGATCTGCGGCAAATCTCGGTTCTGCAACTGGCCCAGCAATATCTGGCCTTCGTCGAGAAGGCCAAGCAACTGCGCATCGAACTTGCCGCCGATTACCTGGTCATGGCCGCCTGGCTCGCCTTTCTCAAATCGCGCCTGCTTCTGCCCCCCGATCCCGCGGAAGAGGGGCCGTCGGGCGAGGAACTGGCGGCGCATCTGGCCTTTCAACTCGAACGGCTGCAGGCCATGCGCGAGGCCGCGGCCCAGTTGATGGGTCGCGACCGGCTGGGGCGCGATTTCTTTGCTCGCGGCATCCCCGAAGACATCACCCGGGTGCGGAAGGTGATCTATACCGCCACGCTGCTCGACCTGATGCAGGGCTATGCCCGCCTGCGCACCCGCGACGAGTTCCGCCCCTATGCGATGGACCGCGATGCGCTTTTCACCATGGAGCAGGCACTGGACCGGATGCGTGGCCTGATCGGCTTCGCCGGAACCTGGACGGATATTTCGAGCTACCTGCCCGACGCCTTCACCCGCGATCCGGCGCGGCGGCGCTCTGCCACCGCCTCGACCTTCGCCGCCTCGCTGGAACTGGTGAAGGAAGGCCGTGTGGAAATCCGCCAGGCGGAGCATTTCGCCCCGGTGGAACTGCGGCGGAAGGAGTAGGGGGCATGGGGCAGTTTTCCATTTGCGGTCGCTCCAGACTCTTGAAGAGAGTTCGGTCCTCTTTCCATTCAAGAAAGCGGTGCGTGGTGTGGGCCGGGCAGGGGCGTTAGGTCAGGACCGTGGCGGAAGAGATTGAACATAGGGAAGAAAGCCTGTTCGAGGCCCCGCCCATGGCGGAACAGGAACGGATGTGCGAGGCGATCCTCTTCGCCACGGCCGAGCCCATTACCATCCGCGAGATGGAGGCCCGCATGCCGCATGGCTGCGATGCGGCCGAGGCGGTACAGCACCTGCGCCGCCGCTATGAGGGGCGCGGCGTGCAGCTTGTGAAGGTGGGCGATGCCTGGGCCATGCGCACAGCCCCCGACCTCGGCTATCTCATGCAGAAGGAAACGGTTGAGACGCGCAAGCTGTCGCGCGCGGCGATCGAGACGCTGGCAATCATCGCCTACCACCAGCCCGTCACCCGCGCCGAGATCGAGGAGATCAGGGGCGTCTCGGTCAGCCGCGGCACGGTCGATCAGCTGCTGGAGATGGAATGGATCCGCTTCGGGCGCCGCAAGATGACGCCGGGCCGGCCGGTCACCTTCGTCGTCACCCAGGATTTCCTCGACCATTTCGGCCTGGAAAGCGCCCGCGACCTGCCGGGGCTGAAGGAATTGCGCGCCGCGGGCCTTCTGGAAAACCGCGCCCCGCCCGGCGACCTGCCCACCGGCAGCGAGGCCGAGGACGAGGACGAACCCGACCCCAAGGGCCAGGACGAGCTGTTCAAGGATTGACGCGGGGTGGGGAGCTTTTTTTCATGCTGCCCTGAAATCTCCACGATTCCCTGCTACATCCCCCTTACAGGCAGGAAAGGAGGGCGCAATGAACGCCAACCAGATGATCAACATGGTGATTCGCATGGTCATGCGCCAGGTGATGCGCCGGGGTGTGAATGCCGGCATCGACGCCGTGGGCAAGCGCATGAACCGCAATGCGCCGCAGGGCGAGGAAGGGGCCGGCCAGCGGCCCGGGCCCGACACCGCCAAGACCCAGCAGCGCATGCGTCAGGGCATGCGCACCGTGCGCCGGATGGGCCGTTTCTGAGGCCCCATCCCGGAGGACCCTGTCAGGCGCGGAAGTGCTTGGACAGTTTCAGGCCCTGGCCCTGATAATTCGACGCGATCCCGGCGCCATAGAGCTGATCGGGCACCTGATCCATTTTCTCGTAGACCAGCCGGCCCACCACCTGCCCGTGCTCCAGCACGAAAGGGGCCTCGTGGCAGCGCACCTCCAGCACCCCGCGCGAGCCTGCGCCGCCGGCCGCGTCATGGCCGAAGCCGGGGTCGAAGAAGCCGGCGTAATGCACCCGGAATTCGCCCACCATGGCCAGATAGGGCGCCATCTCGGCGGCATAGTGCGGCGGGATATGCACCGCTTCGCGGCTGACGAGGATATAGAAGGCGCCGGGGTCGAGGATGATGCGGCCGCTGTCGCCATGCACCTCCTCCCAGAACTCCGCCGGGTCGTAATGGCCGATCCGGTCAAGGTCGATCAGCCCGGTATGGGGCTTGGCGCGATAGCCCACCAGCGTGCCCGCCCCGGGGCGCAGATCGACGGAAAAGCCGAGGCCCTCGCCGATCACCGCCTCGCCGTCGACAAGGGGGGTCTCGGCGTGCAGCGCTCGCAGGGCCGCATCGTCCAGCACCGCCTGACCGGCGCGGAAGCGGATCTGGTTCAGCCGCATCCCCGGCCGGACCAGCACCGAGAAGGAGCGCGGGCAGATCTCGGCATAAAGCGG
>JAUIBJ010000753.1 GCA_030428025.1 Alphaproteobacteria bacterium | reverse complement strand
GAGGCGAAGGACATTCTGATGGAACTGACCGGCGCGAACGGTGCCGATACCGTACCCTTCGGCACCGAGGCCGGCATCTTCCAGGCGCTCGGCATGTCGGCGGTGGTCTGTGGGCCGGGCTCCATCGAGCAAGCGCACAAGCCGGACGAATACGTTTCGCTTGACCAGCTTTCACAATGCCTGACGATGCTCGAAAGGCTGGGCGGGAAGCTCGCCGCGTGAGGATGCGATGCAGACTGCTACAGAAACGGAAAGCCCGGCGAGCGTGATCTTCTGGCGCGCCGCGCCATTCATCTTCCTTGTTTTCTGGTCCGGCGGCTATACCTTCGCCAAGCTCGGCCTTGCGCATATTGAACCCCTGACGATGCTCGCCGTGCGCTACGGGCTCGCGGTCGTGGCGCTGCTGCCGCTTCTCTTGCGCGCTGCGACGCGCTGGCCGGTCACGGCGTGGCATTGGGGTGCGATAGCGCTGACCGGCTTCCTCATCCAGTGCGTCTATTTCGGCCTCGCCTATCTCGCGATGAAGCGCGGCATGAACGCGGGAACAACCGCGATCATCATGTCGCTGCAGCCGATCCTAGTTGCCGCACTGTCGCCGATCATCACGGGCAGACGTGGCGGGCGCTATCTCTGGCCCGGCCTGATCCTCGGCTTCCTCGGGGTCGTGCTGGTAATCATCTCGGGCAAGTCGCTCGGCCCCAGCCCATGGGCGGCCGTCCTTCTCGCCCTGAGCGCGCTCGCGGGGATCACGCTCGCAACGCTCTTCGAGAAGTGGCATGGTATGAAAACCGACCCGGTCGTCGGCGGGCTCGTGCAGTACGTCGTGGGCTTCGCCGTCCTGATGCCGGTCGCGATGGCAACAGAGACGATGGTGATCGACTGGCACCCCGAACTGATCGTGTCGCTGGCCTATCTCGTTATTGCCAACTCGATCATCTCGATCGGTCTTTACATCGCGCTCCTGCAGCGTGGGGATGCCACGCGCATCTCGGCGCTGCTCTACCTCGTCCCGCCGCTCGCCATGCTTCTGGCCTGGGCCATTCTCGGTGAGACCGTGACCCGGCTCGCGCTGGTCGGTTTTGCGCTTTCGGCGGCGGGCGTCTACATCGTCAACAGACAAACCGCATGAGGCCCCGGGCATTTGAACATTGATACGGACGACATAACCCGCAGCGCCCGCGACAGGTTCGAGCGGATGCATGCGGAGATCCGCAACCGGATCTGCCTTCTCGACTACGCGCCGGGTATCCGGCTTTCGGAAGAAGCCCTTGCGGCCGAGTTTGGCATCAGCCGGACACCGCTGCGGCGGGTTCTGACGCGGCTTGAGGGTGAGGGTCTTCTCAAGTCCGTTCACGGTGTCGGCACCTTTGTCACCGATGTCGATATCGACGAACTGGCGCAGACTTACCGCCTGCGGCTCGAGCTGGCCGAACTGACGGGAAAACTCGACGCGGTTGCGCCGGATGAAGATCTCTGGGCGGAATTCCGTGCTCTTTCGGCCCGATCGAAAGAGATCGTACGCAGCCCCGACCCGCGCCGATTTGCGGAACTCAACATGGATTTCTTTCTCGCACTTCTGCGGTTGACCGAGAACGAGCCGCTGCGCGAAATATGCGAGCGGCTCTACTTTCAGACGACACGGATCTGGCTGAAATCGGTCTTCGCCTCGAAGATCGACCTGCGCGACGAGGTGGATGTGTTCGACCGCGAAGTGCACGACATCCTTCGCGCGCTGGAGATCGGCGATCTTCACGCGGCGGCGCTGATCCAGCGCGCACATATCTCGATGAGCTTTCAGCGGATGCGAAATGGAGGCCGAAAAGGGCCCTGACGCCTGTACCCGGTCGTGCCTCCCGGGGGGCATGCCTGCGTCTTGCAACGGTTGATCGACGAGGCCTTGTTGCGCAGATCAACCGGGGTTTACCAGGGGCAGCCTGACGTGATGTCATGAAATCTGAGGCGGTTCGAATTCTGATTCAATGCAATCTCGAAAAGCTGTATTGAAAGAAAGGCACCGGCGCCCCCAGGAAACGCGCGAACAGGACGGGGCGCCGATGCTCTCTACCCGGGGGGGCTTGCGC
>JAUIBJ010000063.1 GCA_030428025.1 Alphaproteobacteria bacterium | reverse complement strand
TGATCCGGTGCCGACGGTTCAGGTGCTCTATTGCCTCGAAAGCTCGGCGGCGGGGGGCGAGAACATGGTGGTGGACGGCTTCGCCGCCGCCCGTCGGCTGCGCGACGAAAGGCCGGATTATTTCGATGTGCTTGCGGACCACTGTGCCCGTTTCGAATATGCGGGCGAGGCCGGGGTACGGCTGACCTCGCGCCGCCCGATGATAGAGCTTGCCCCGGATGGCGAACTGGTTGCGGTGCGGTTCAACAACCGGTCGCTGGCGGCCGTAACCGACGTGCCCTTCGGGAAGATGGCGACCTGGTACGCCGCATATCGGCGCCTGGGCGAGATCATCGACGACCCGGCGATGGAGATCGCCTTTCGTCTGGAGCCGGGAGAGGGCTTCGTGGTCGACAACACCCGCGTGCTGCATGCGCGCAAACGCTATTCGGGCACGGGCACGCGCTGGTTGCAGGGTTGCTATGCCGACAGGGACGGGCTGCACTCGACCTGGGCCGCGCTCTGTACGGACGGTGCGAAGGAGGCCGCGGAATGAAACCCGATATCGACGGCCTTGGCCCCGACAACATCGTCGCCTTCCTCGCCTCGATCTTCGAAAGGCGCGGCGACGAGGAATATCTGGGCGAGCCAGTGACCATGGGCCAGCACATGCTGCAGGGTGCGACGATCGCCGAACGCAACGGTCAGCCCGAGGAGATCATTGTCGGTGCGCTGCTGCACGATATCGGCCATTTCACTAGCGAATTCGGTACCTTCACGATGGAGGACACAGAAGACCGGCACCACGAGGATGCCGGCGCCGCAGTGCTGGAACGGTTCTTCCCCTCGGTGATTACCGATTGCTGCCGCTACCACGTCGCCGCCAAGCGCTATCTCTGCGCCACGCGGCCGGAATATTTCGACCGCCTGTCCGAGGCCTCGGTACATTCCCTGCATCTGCAGGGCGGCCCGATGACGCCGGAGGAAGTGGCCGAGTTCGAGAAGAACCCGAACCTTAGGGCGATCATCGCGGTGCGCTATCTCGACGAGGCCGGCAAACAGCCCGACATGGACACCCCCGGGTTCCGGCATTTCGCGCCGATGGTTCAGCGGATGGTCGACCGGCGTTGCCGGAACCGGGCCTGAGCACCACCGTGCAGGATCTGGGCTTGTCGGCAGGGGTCCGAGGCTGCCGATCCGCGTTCCCGACTCGGGCCCCTTGTATTCGCCGCGCGGGGGCACGGAACGGACATCGCAGACGCCATTCGAGTGGACCTTCGGCGCGCCCGGTGCCCCTCCCGTTCTGCCGCCATTCCCGACGCAGAAGATGATCGCGGGCCCTCCGGTCAGGCAGCCGATTTCGCCCGCGAGCAAGAAAAGAATTCCGCAGTGCGGAAGCCGGGGCACTGCATTTTGCTTTACAGATTGCATGTTCGCCGCTTGTTTTGGAGGCGGGTCAGTGATGGCTTTGATGGGCAGTTGCCTCTCCGAGCCAGCTGAAAAATGGGAGGAAGATCAAGATGAAGATGCTCAAGCAAGGTATGTGCGCCGCGGCCATTCTGGCCGCAAGTACGGTTTCGGGCCATGCAGAAACCCTTACGATGCTTTCCAGTTGGGACGAGAGTTACAACGCCGTGCCGGTCTTCGCACAGGGCTTCGCAGAGAGGCTGGAGGAAAAGTCCGGCGGCGCGCTGGAGGTCGAGATGCGCGGGCCGGAAACGGTTTCGCCGTTCGAGCAGTTGCAGCCGGTTTCGGCCGGCCTGTTCGACATGCTGTTCACGCATGGGGCCTATCATTTGGGGGAAACCGCCATGGCCTTCGGCATGGATGCCGTGACGGACGACCCGGAGGCGCGGCGTGAAAGCGGGATCTACGATGTGATCGACGCGCATTACCAGAAGCGCAATCTCAAGCTGATCGGCGTGTTCTCGGCCGCATCCGGCTATCACATCATGCTTCGGGAGCCGATCGGAGAGGACGGTGCGCTGGAAGGGCGCAAGATTCGCGCTTCAGGCACCTATCACGATCTTGTGCAGGAACTTGGCGGCTCCGTCGTGACGCTGCCCGCCTCCGAGATCTACTCCGCGCTCGAGCGGGGTGTAGTCGACGGGGCGGCCTGGCCCGTCTTCGGCGCCATGGACTACAAATGGTATGAAGTGGCCGATTACATGACCCGGCCGACATTCGGGGTGACCAACCTGTCGCTGTTCATGAATCTCGACAGCTGGAACGGGCTGAGCGAAGAACAGCAGGCCATGGTTGTCGACACGGCGAAGGAGCTCGAAGTCGAAGGGCGGATGCATTTCGAGGAACTCTGGGACCAGGAAGACAAGGCCATGCAGGAGGCCGGGCTGGAGATCACGCAGTTCGGCGACGAGACCGCCGAGAACGTCAACGCGATCTTCGCCGCCGGCATCTGGAAGCAGGTGGAAGGAAAGGCCGGCGAGGATGGCAAGGCATTTCACGACCTGGCCGTCGAGAAGGGCCTGACCGCCAATTGACGTGACTGTCCGGCGCGGGCCCGATGCGGCCCGCTGCCGGCGGGAAGGATCGTGCGAGAATGAAACGCCTCTGCCGGATGCATGACGCGCTCACCCGCACGACATTCTGGGCGGCGACGCTCGGAGTTCTGTACCTGACGCTGGTGACGGCCGGAGAGGTCTTCGGCCGTTACGTCCTGTCCGCGCCCTCCGACTGGGCGCCGGACACCGCCTCGGTGGCCTTCGGGCTCATCACCTTCCTGGCCGTGCCCTATCTGACCTGGAAGGCAGGCCACGCCTCAATGGATTTCGTCGTCTCGGCCGTGCCGTTGCGCCTCTCCGTCCTGATGCGGCGGATCAACTTCGCCATCGGTTTTGCCGCCTGCGCCGTCTGCGCCTGGGTCGGCGGGGTCGAAGCCGCGCGGCAGATATCCTCCGGGGTGATGATCGTCTCGGTCACGCCGATCCCGAAATGGGCCGTCTTCGTGCCGATGGTCTACGGTCTGGGCAGTTCGGCGCTGTATTTCGCGCGTCATTTCGCCAACAGCTTCGGGTCCGACACGTCCGGCGGCAAAGAGGGGGCGGGCTCGTGGAGTGGTACCTGATCCTGAGCAGCGTCTTCGTGCTGTTGCTGGCCCTGTTCCTGATGGGCCTGCCTATATTCCTGTCCTTCCTCCTGCTCAATATCGGCGGGCTCTACCTGCTGACGGGCAGCATCAAGGGCGTGCTTCTGGTGGTGAACTCGATGTTCAGCACTTCCACCAGTATCTCGCTTGCGGCCATTCCGCTTTTCGTTCTTCTGGGGGAACTGCTGTTCCGGTCGGGCTCGGTGCGGATCATCTTCGACGCAGTGGATGCGCTGGTCGGCAGCTTCCGGGCGCGGCTATACGCCGTCAGCATCGTCCTCTCGACGATCTTCGGCGCGCTGTCAGGCTCGGCCATGGCGGTGGCGGCGATGATGGGGTCGTCGCTGTTGCCGGAGATGCAGAAACGGGATTACGACCGGAATCTGTCCATGGGCACGATCCTTGCCGGGGCCAGCCTTGCCCCGATCATTCCGCCCTCGGTGATGGCCGTGGTGCTGGGAATTCTTTCCAAGGTGTCGATTTCGGCGCTGCTGGTCGCCGGCATCCTGCCGGGCATCCTGCTGGCGTCGGCCTTCCTTCTCTACACGATGGTCAGGGGCGTCCTGAACCCCGAGGTCGCCCCCCTCAGCGAAAGCGCAAAGCGGCCGTGGGGTGAACGGGGGCGCGCCGCGCTTCGAGCCGCGCCCTTCCTGCTGATCATCGTCACGATCCTCGGGCTCATTCTCGGCGGGGTGGCAACCCCGACGGAAGCGGCGGCCAGCGGCTGCGTTGCAGCGGCGATCATCTGCGCAATCTTCGGCAACCTGCGGATCCCCTCGCTTGTCGAGGCGCTGCGCTCCACCGCCCAGATCACCGCGATGATCATGATCATCATGGTGTCGTCGGTGTCCTTCAGTCAGTTGCTCAACTTTACCGGTGCCACCTTTCAACTCGTGAATCTCGTTACCGAACTGGCCCTGCCGCTGGTGCTGATGTTCGTGCTGCTTCAGGTCCTGCCGTTCGTCCTGTGCATGTTCATCGACCAGATCGCGCTGATGATCATGCTGGTGCCGATCTACCAGCCGATGGTCGGCGCGCTGGGCTTCGACCCGATCTGGTTCTGGACGATCTTCCTCATCAACATGTCGATCGGAGGGATCACGCCGCCGTTCGGCTATACGCTCTTCTCGCTGCAGGGCGCGTCAAACGGGATTCCGATACAGGCGGTCTACCGGTCGGTGCTGCCGTTCATCGCCATTTTCGTCGCCGTGATCGCAATTCTGGCGCTGGTGCCGCAGATCATCCTTTTCCTGCCGTCGCTGCTGTGACGGTGCAACCAACCGGGAGGTTACCATGGACTTGGGTATTTCGGGCCGGTCGGCCCTCGTTCTGGGAGGGTCTCAGGGCCTCGGGATGGCCTGCGCCCAGGCGCTGGCGGAGGCCGGCGTGACGGTGGCCGTGGGCGGTCGGGACGAGGACAAGGCCCGGCGTGCCGCCAAGCAGATCGGAGGCGGCGCCGTCGCCGTGCCGGGCGACGTGTCCGACAGCGCCGCCCGGCGGAGCATCGTCGAGCGGGCCCGCGCCGCGCTGGGCCCGATCACCATCTTGGTGACCAATGCCGGGGGGCCGCCGCCGGGGCCGGTGGAGAGCCATGACGAGACGGTCTGGCTCGCCGCTCTCCAGACCAACATGCTTGCGGCGATCGACTTCGCGCGGCTGGTGCTGCCAGACATGCGGGACGCGGGCTACGGTCGCATCGTGAACGTCACCTCATTCACGGTGCGGGAGCCCTATCCGAACATGGGCGTGGCCACAGGCGTGCGGGCGGGGCTTACCGGGGCGATGCGCAGCCTCTCGCACGAGGTCGCCGCGGATGGCATCACCGTCAACAACCTGTTGCCCGGGCTGATGGACACCGGCGCATTGGAACGCGTCTACATGGCTCAGGCCGAGAAAAAGGGCATCCCCGCTCAGGAGGCGAAATCGGCCATGGCCGAAAGCGTGCCGATGCGGCGGCTGGGCCGGCCTGCGGATTTCGGGCCCGCCTGCGCTTTCCTGTGCTCGGTCCATGCCGGATACATCACCGGCCAGAACCTGACGGTCGATGGCGGGCTCTCGCGCCCGCTTTTGTAGGAAGACAGTCCGAACGGAGGTTGCATGGCGGATATCGGAGACGGGGAATTCCGGCTTGGCGTGGTCGGTGCGGGGGCGATGGGGGCCGGGATCGCGCAGATCGCTGCGCAGAACGGCATCTCTATGTGCCTTTTCGACGTGCGTGCGGGCAGAGCGGCAGAGGCCAAAGCCGACATTGCGAAGCGTCTGGCGAGGCTGGTCGAGAAGGGAAAGCTCGACGACGGCTCGCGGCAGGCCGCGGAAGACCGGATCGACGTGGTCGACAGCCTCGAGGCCCTTGCGCCCTGTCACGTTGTGATAGAGGCCATCGTCGAAAATCTCGAAGCCAAGGCGGACCTGTTCGCGGCGCTGGAACGCTGTGTCGCGGAAGATGCGATCCTCGCGACCAACACCTCGTCGCTGCCGATCGGGGCGATTGCCGCGCGACTCGACGGCAAGGAACGCGTTGCAGGGATGCATTTCTTCAATCCGGTGCCACTGATGCGGCTTGTCGAGGTGATCCCTGGGCCGGACACCTCCGAGGAGGTGATGGATCTGCTGACCCGGCTTGCCAGAAAGATGGGACGCGAACCGGTGACGGTGTCGGACACGCCGGGGTTCCTGGTCAATTTCGGTGGCCGGGCCTATTCGACCGAGGCACTAGCCCTCCTGCAGGAGCGGGTCGCCACCCCGGTCCAGATCGACGCGGTCATGCGCGACTGTTTCGGGTTCCGCATGGGGCCTTTCGAACTGCTGGATCTGACCGGCATGGATGTGAATTATCCGGTGACGGAATTCGTCAACCGGTCAATGTTCGGCGATCCGCGTCTGCGCTCGACCGCGCGCCACAAGTACATGCTTGATACGGGCCAGCTGGGACGAAAGACGGGGCGTGGATTCTACGACTATGCCGCAGGGGCCGAAACGGCATCGCCCGATGCCGCCGTCACGCAGGAACCTGCCGCCGCCGTGGTCGTCCCTGACGGCACGCCCATGCTTCGCGACCTCGCGGAGGCCTGTGGCGCCAGTGTGCTCGAGACGGATGATGGCACCTCGGCCCTGCTGGTGGCACTTACGGGCGAGGATTGCAGCGCCCATGCGGCCCGTACCGAGCGCGATTTCCGCCGCCTCGTCGCGCTTGACCCGATGGGGGATCTGTCGCGTAGGGTCACGCTCATGACGGCGGTCGGCGCCTGCGACGATATCCGCCACGCCGTCTCCGCCCTTCTGTCGCGCCAGCGCGCGGTGACCCTGATCGCCGACTCGCCCGGCTTCGTCGGCCAGCGCATTGCCGCGATGGTGTGCAACCTCGGCTGTGAGATGGCGCAGATGGGACTGGCAGAGCCCAGCGAGATAGACACCGCCATGCGGCTGGGCCTCAACTATCCGCAAGGCCCGCTCGAGATGACCGACAGGCTGGGCGTGAAATCGGTATTCACCGTGATGTCGCAGCTTCAGGCGCTGACCGGCGACGACCGTTACAGGCCCAGTCAGTGGCTGCGCCGGCGGGCGCAGCTGGGGCTGGCCGCCGGCGCGGTGTGACAGGATGCGCGGGCGTGGATCAGAAGGCGCTGGCCTCGAGCTTCATAAGCTCGGCCAGCGTGCCGCGCATCTGCTGTTCGGTGACGCTGCCGGTGGCGATCGGGATGGTGAGCGCCGCAGTCTCGTCCTGAAAGCTGATCGGAACCGCCACGCCGCCCACACCTTCGCGCCACGAGTTGCGGACCAGCGCGAAGCCGTCCTGAATGCAGGCTTCAAGCGCGGCGTCGAAATGGTCGGTGGATTCGCCCCGGCGCGTCAGATCCGCTCGCAGCCGCCCGGCGAGCATGCGGCGCTCTTTTTCGGGCTGGGCGGCGACCAGCGCGATGCCGGCGGCAGAGACCTGCATGCGCAGGCGCCCTCCGACGGCCAGCCGTACCGAGACGAGGTTGGTGCCCTGCACCACGGCGACGAAGGTGATGTAAAGCCCGTCGCGGATGGCGAGGGCCGCGGTTTCGCCGGTCCGCTGGCTCAGGGCCTCGAGATGCGGTCGCGCGCGCTCGCGCAGGCTGAGCCCGGCCAGGACGGGATAGCCCAGCGTAAGGCTCTTGGGCGTCAGTTCGTAGGCGCGGCCGGTGCCGGTGGGGCGGATGTAGCCCAGAACGCAAAGCGTGTGGGTCAGCCGGCTGACGGTCGAGGGCGCAAGCCCGACCGCGTCCGAGATCATCCGGTTGCCGATGGGATGATGCGCGCGCGACAGGCATTCGAGGATCGCGAGCCCCCGCGCCAAGGCGTCCACGAATTGCCGGTCCTTCTGAGACATACGACTTTACCGGGTTTCATGTATTCCGCCATGCGGAATTCATTTCTGCAATTTCCGATTGCGTTTAGCGCCTCGTTCGGGACATGTCGAGGGCATTGGCGCGACGGTTGGCCGCAAATGGGAGGAAGTCATGCTGACAGGTGATATGCTCCGGCGCTCCGCCGAGCGGTTTCCGGACAAGCCCGCCATACTCTGGCAGGGCAGTTCGCTGAGCTATCGGGACCTGGACAGGGCGGCCAACAGGCTGGCGAACCGGCTGATCGACTTTGGCGTGACCAAGGGCACCAAGGTCGGCATCGTCTCGCGCAATCGTACCGAGTACGGGATCGCTTTCTTCGGGATCGCGCGCTCGGGTGCCGTGATGGTGAACATTTCGGTGCTCTACTCGCCGGACGAACTGGCCTATGTGCTCGACAAGGCCGATATCGAGTTGCTGATCTACGAGGATATCTTCCGCGAAAAGGTCGAGACCGTCCGGGGCGACCTGCCCGAACTGAAGAGGCTGGTCTGCATCGGCAGCGACGGCGACGATTCCTTCGATGCGTTCGTGTCGTCCGGGTCGGAGGCGTATCCCACCGTCGAGATCGACGAGGACGACCCGTTCTGCATGACCTATACCGGCGGCACGACGGGGCGGCCCAAGGGGGTGCTGTGCAGCCACCGAAACCGCAACATTACCGCCCATACCGTTATGGTCGAAGAGGCGATCGACGAACGCGACGTGGTGGGCATCGTGACTCCCATGTTTCATGTCGCAGCGCTCAACATCATGTTCCAGCCTGCCGTGCTTGCGGGAGCGACGACGACCCTTCTGTCCAAATGGACGGTCGAGGATTTCGCGGCAATGGTGACGCAGACCGGCATGACCGCGCTCTTCGCCGTGCCGACCCAGCTGGCCATGGTGGTGAGCGACCCGGATTTCGACGCCGGCGCCTATGCAAGCTGGCGAAAGGTGTCCTTCGCTGGGGCGCCGATGCCCGACTGGGTGCAGCAGGAGCTGATGGCGAAACTGCCCGATCTGGCGATCACGCAGATCTATGGTCAGTCGGAAATGGGGGTGCTGACCTCGCTGCGGTCCTGGTACCTGCCCGAGAAGCTCGGCTCGATCGGGCGGCAGTGCTACAATGTGGACGTTGCGGTGATCGACGAGACCGGCACGCCGGTCGCCCCCGGCGAGATCGGCGAAATCGCCTCGCGCGGAGAGAATGTCATGCTTGAATACTACAACGAGCCGCACCAGACCGAGAAGTTCTGGCGGAACGGCTGGGCGCTGACGGGTGATGTTGGCACAATCGACGAGGAGGGGTTCATCACCCTGATCGACCGCTCCAAGGACATGATCATCTCCGGCGGCGAGAACATCTATCCCAAGGAAATCGAGGATGTGATCTATGAGCGTGCGGAGGTCGCCGAATGCGCGGTCTTCGGCATACCGGACGACAAGTGGGGCGAGGTCCCGGCTGCCTTTGTGATGCTCAGGCCCGGCGAGGCGCTGAGCGAGCAGACGCTGGTCGACCATTGTGCGGGGCGCCTTGCGCGGTTCAAGCGGCCCCGGCATGTGGAATTCGTCGACGGCTTTCCCAAGACGCCCATCGGCAAGATTCAGAAGAACATCCTCAGAGAGCCTTTCTGGAAAGACAGGGAGAAGAAGATATGACGAACTGGCGCGACTCCTATGAGAAACTCGCTTTCGACTGGCCGGCGGACCGTGTGCTGCGGGTCACCATGGAAAATCCGGGCCGGATGAACGCCGCCGACGCCGTGATGCATGGCGAACTGGTCCGGGTGTGGCGCGACATCGATGAGGATCCCGAGATCAACGCGGTGATCATCCGCGGGGCGGGGGATGCCTTCTCGGGCGGGGGCGATCTCGAACTGGTGCGTGACATGACGCAGGATTTCGAGACGCTCAGCCGAGTCTGGAAGGAAGCGCGCGATCTCGTCTACAACGTGATCAACTGTTCCAAGCCCATCGTCTCGGCGATGGAGGGTCCAGCAGTGGGCGCCGGTCTCGTGGCGGGGCTGCTGGCCGATATCTCCATCGCCAGCCGGACCGCGCGGATCATCGACGGGCACACCCGGCTCGGAGTGGCGGCGGGCGATCACGCGGCAATCGTCTGGCCGCTTCTCTGCGGCATGGCCAAGGCGAAATACTATCTCTTGCTCTGCGAGCC
This sequence comes from Alphaproteobacteria bacterium, assembly GCA_030428025.1. GTDB lineage: Bacteria > Pseudomonadota > Alphaproteobacteria > Rhodobacterales > Rhodobacteraceae > Roseovarius. The sequence continues at coordinate 893 of JAUIBJ010000063.1, read as the reverse complement.
GGTAAGTGGCGAGGAGGCCGAACGGATCGGGCTGGTTTCGCTCTGCACCGAACCGGAGGAGTTGCACGACAGGGCGCTGGACGTGGCCACCAAGCTGGCGCGGGGTGCGCCGTCCGCCGTGCGGTGGACCAAATACGCGCTCAACAACTGGCTGCGCCAGGCGGGGCCGACATTCGACACCTCGCTGGCACTGGAGTTCATGGGCTTCAACGGCCCCGATGTGCAGGAGGGGCTGTCCTCGCTCAAGGAAAAGCGGCGCCCGTCCTTCGACCCGGACTCTCCGCTTTGAGGGATGCGCGATGACTGACGCCTTCCTGTGCTCGGGGCTGCGCACGCCCATCGGTCGCTTCGGCGGCGCTCTAGCCTCGGTCCGGCCCGACGACATGGCGGCGCACGTGATTTCCGCGGTCATGGCGCAGGCGCCCGGGCTGCCGCCCGAAGCGGTCGACGAGGTGTTCTTCGGCTGCGCCAACCAGGCGGGCGAGGACAATCGCAACGTCGCGCGCATGGCGGCCCTGCTTGCGGGATTGCCCGAAAGCGTACCCGGCCTGACGCTGAACCGGCTTTGCGGCTCGGGGCTCGACGCGGTGGGACAGGCGGCGCGCGCCGTTCGCACCGGCGAGGCCGAGGTGGTGATGGCGGGCGGTGTGGAATCGATGACCCGGGCGCCAATGGTCATGCCGAAGGCCGAAACCGCCTTTTCGCGGAACGCCGAAATCTACGATACCACCATCGGCTGGCGCTTCGTGAACCGGGCGCTGGCGTCGGAATACGGCACCCATTCCATGCCGGAGACGGCGGAGAACGTGGCCGAGGAGTTCGGCATTTACCGCGAGGATCAGGACGCCTTTGCCCTGCGCAGCCAGGAGCGGTGCGCCGCGGCGCAGGCCTCG
>JAUIBJ010000752.1 GCA_030428025.1 Alphaproteobacteria bacterium | reverse complement strand
CGGGTGAGAGCGGTACGGCATCGGTCAGCGTGCCGGTGGTGACGATCTCGCCGGGTGTGAGCGGTGCCGCGTCTGGATCGGCGGCGAGCGTCTGGAGCAGATGGCAGAGTGCCTGCAACGGGCCGTCGAGCACGTCCGAACCGTGCCCCGTCAGGCGTTTGCCGCCCGGTCCGTCCAGCGTGACGGTGAGGTTAGGCAACGCGGCGGCGCGCTCAGGGCACAGCGGCAAGCGCGGCCCGACATAAAGCGCGCCATGCAACCCGAAGGCGGCGCAGCAATCGGCGGCCTCGAACCGCCAGCCGGGAAAGGGCGAGAAGACGATCTCGAAGCCGTGCGACACCCAGTCGATGCAGTGCGCCAGTTCTGCCACCGTCATGCCCGCCGATGGCGCCGATTTCAGACCTAGGATGATCTCGGGTTCGAGCCGGGGTTCGGGCAGGTTCGGCAGTGCGACGGGAGCGTCGGACAGCTCGAACAGGGTCGTGTTCCAGACCGGCCCCCAGATCGGGCCGGAGACTCCATAGATGGGCCAGATGGTGCGGTTGGTGAAGCCGATCTTGCATCCTACGCGTCGCTCGCCACGGGCCTTGCGCCGGGCGGTGATCTCATCTGCGATCCGATAGGCGGCGGTCTCGTCGAACCCTTCGATGCGACCCGAGAGCGGCGCAAGCGAGTGGCCGGCATCGTAGGCCTTCAGCACCTCGATGGCGAGGCCAGGCGCGTCCGGGTCCGCGCTCACGCGCTGTGCGCCCCCTCGGCCAGACCCTTCACGAAGTCCAGCACCTTTGCGGGGCTGTCGCCCTCGCCCAGCTTGGCGACGATGGCCGACCCCACCACCGCGCCGTCGGCGACGGAGGCGATCTCGCGGCTGGCCTCTGGCGTGCGGATGCCAAAGCCCACGATTACCGGCAGGTCGGTCTTGGCCTTGATGCGGGCCACCTCGGGGCCGACCTCGGCCGCCTGCGCCGCCGCCGCGCCGGTGATGCCGGTGATCGAGACGTAATAGACGAAGCCCGAGGTGTTGGTCAGCACCTTGGGCAGGCGCTTGTCGTCGGTCGTGGGGGTGGCCAGCCGGATGAAGTTGAGCCCCGCCTTCTGCGCCGGAATGCACAACTCCTCGTCCTCTTCCGGTGGCAGGTCGACCACGATCAGCCCGTCGATGCCCGCCGCCTTGGCGTCTTCCAGAAACCTGTCGACGCCGCGATTGTAGATCGGGTTGTAATACCCCATCAGCACGATCGGCGTCGTGTCGTCCCCCTTGCGGAATTCGGTGGCCAGATCCAGCGTGCGCTGCAGCGTCATTCCGGCCTCCAGCGCGCGCTGGCCGGCCAGCTGAATGGTGGGCCCGTCAGCCATCGGGTCGGTGAAGGGCAGGCCCAGTTCGATGATGTCCACCCCCGCGCCCGGCAGCCCCTTCACCACCTCTAGCGAGGTGTCGTAATCCGGATCGCCCGCCATCACATAGGCGACGAAGGCTTTTTTGCCTTCCTCTTTCAGCGTGGCGAACTTGGCGTCGATACGGGTCATGCGGGCATCCTCGAAGATTTCGAACCCGGGTTTGGCGCAAAGAGGGGCGGAAATCAATGCCCTGCTTGACCTTGCCCCGCCCCCCGCCCTAGATGCGCGCGAAATCGGGTCAAGGAGGGCCGAAGATGGGCTTCAGGATGGGGATCGTGGGCTTGCCGAACGTGGGCAAATCCACGCTGTTCAACGCGCTTACCCGGACGGCGGCGGCGCAGGCGGCGAATTTTCCCTTCTGCACGATCGAGCCCAATGTGGGCGAGGTGGCGGTGCCGGATGCGCGGCTCGACCGGCTGGCCGGGATTGCGAAGTCGAAACAGGTGATCCCGACGCGCATGACCTTTGTCGATATCGCCGGGCTGGTGAAGGGCGCGAGCAAGGGCGAGGGGCTGGGCAACCAGTTTCTGGCCAATATCCGCGAGGTCGATGCCATCGCCCATGTGCTGCGCTGTTTCGAGGATGGCGACGTGACCCATGTGGAGGGGCGCGTTGACCCGGTGGCCGATGCCGAGGTGATCGAGACCGAACTGATGCTGGCCGATCTGGAAAGCGTCGAGAAGCGGCGGGCGGGGTTGGTGCGCA
>JAUIBJ010000751.1 GCA_030428025.1 Alphaproteobacteria bacterium | reverse complement strand
TGCCGGTGGGTGGTCGAGGCGGAATGGATCACCAGCGAGCGGGTGTCGCCCAGATTGGCCACGTGGCTGAACAGCTCCAGGCTGTCGACGAATTTCACGCAGGCCTCGTAGCCGCCCTTGAGCGCCACGGTAAAAAGGCCGCCCGCGCCTTTCGGGCAGATTTTCGCCACCCGGTCGTGATAGGGCGAGGATTTGAGCCCCGCATAGGTGACCGCCTCGACCGCCTCGTGCCCCTCCAGCCAGCCGGCCACGGTTTCGGCGTTCTCGCAATGTCGTTGCATCCGCAGGCTGAGCGTCTCGATCCCCATCAGTGTATAATGCGCGGCCTGGGGGTTGAGGGTCATGCCCAGATCGCGCAGGCCGATGGCGATGCCGTGGAAGGTAAAAGCCAGGGGTCCGAAGGTTTCGTGGAATTTCAGCCCGTGATAGGCGGGTTCGGGCTCGGAAAGCGAGGGGAACTTGCCCGAGGCCGACCAGTCGAAATTGCCGGAATCGACCACGCAGCCACCGGTGACGGTGCCGTTGCCGGTCAGGAACTTGGTCATCGAATGAACGACGAGCGTCGCGCCATGCTCGATCGGCCGGCAGAGATAGGGGGTGGCCGAGGTATTGTCGACGATGAGCGGCAGGCCGGCCTTGTCGGCGATTTTCGCCAGCGCGTCGAGATCGGCGATATGGCCACCCGGATTGGCGATGGATTCGCAGAATATGGCGCGGGTGTCGTCGTCAATGGCGGCCTTGACGGCCTTCGTATCGTCGATATCGACAAACCTGGCCTCCCAGCCGAAGCGCTTGATCGTCTGCGAAAACTGCGTGACCGAACCGCCGTAGAGCCGGGTCGAGACCACCACATTCTTGCCGGGCGCCATCAGCGGGAAGAGCGCCATGATCTGCGCGGCATGGCCCGAGGAACAGCAGACGGCGCCGGCCCCGCCCTCCAGCGTGGCGATGCGTTCCTGAAGGACTGCCACTGTGGGGTTGGTCAGGCGCGAATAGATATAGCCCACTTCCTGAAGGTTGAAGAGCGCGGCGGCATGTTCGGCGTCGCGGAACACATAGGCGGTGGTCTGATAGATCGGCGTCTGCCGGGCGCCGGTGGCCGGATCGGGGCGGGCGCCCGCGTGAATCTGCAGCGTGTCAAAGCCATAGGCCATGGGTCGGTTCTCCAAAGTTTCCCTTGTCCACAGGGGTATGCGAAGAACCGGCGCCGGACAACAGGGTTGTTGGGCGGCCTATTCGGTGGTCAGGTCGGCCCCTTCGGGCGGCAGGCGGAACTCGTCGATGCCATTGTCGTTGCGGGCCTCGCGGATGGCGCTTGTGCAGGGCATCTCGGGGCAGGGGATATCCGCGCCATTCACCCGCACGGTGCGGTGCGCGGTCTGGCCGCCGAAGAGCGAGAAACCGGGCTTGTGGTCGGTAACGGTATAGAAATCGTCATCGACGCGCATTTCGAATCGCCGGACTTCCGCCGTGTCGCTGCACGCCGTCAGCGATGTGGCGCACAGGGCGATGAAAAGAAAGGGCTTTGCAAAAGGCACAGGTATGATCCACTCGTTGTCTCGGGCACGCGCGACAAGTGTATCATACAATTCCCGGTTTTTGTTGCCGAGATCGGCAAAGACCGTTTCCGTTGCGGCGCCAACGGGCTCAATCGGGGCCCGAGTCCTTGCCGGCGTCCTTGCCGGTGATGCCGGCGGGCAGCCGCGCGGCAGAGGGACTGTCGGGCCCTGCGGCCACGGAAAACGAGCCGTCGCTTTCCAGCACCAGCGTCTGCGCCTGCTCGGGCGCGGAGAGCCCGGCGGAGCGCAGCACGGTATCAAGCTCGGAGCGGGTGACCCGTTCCTGCCGCAGCGCGTCGTGGCATATCTCTCCCTGATAGACCAGCAGCCGGGGTTCCGACCGCACCAGCCGGGCGATGCGGCGCGATCGCACCGAACTGGCCGCCACTGCCCACTGCAGCCCGATGAGCAGGAAGAGCGTCGTCAGCCCCTCGGCGAGGGTGACGGATTTCGACAGAAGGATCGTTGCCAGGGTCGAGCCGATGGCGACGGTGACAACCAGATCGAAGGCATTGAGCTTGGCCAGGGTCCGCTTGCCCGAGATCCG
>JAUIBJ010000750.1 GCA_030428025.1 Alphaproteobacteria bacterium | reverse complement strand
GCGTCGACTGCCCGGTGCCGGAGGGCGCGTTCTACTGTTTTCCGAGCTGCGCGACGCTCCTGTCGGGCGAGCGCGGATTCAGGTCGGATGCCGAGCTCTGCACATGGCTTCTGGACACGGCGGGTGTGGCGCTGGTGCCGGGGCGGGCCTTCGGCATGCCGGGGCATCTGCGCCTGTCCTTCGCCTATGCGGATGAGCAGATCAGGGACGGCCTGGCCCGCATGAAAGACGTAATCGAAAACCTTGCGGCCTGACGCGCCGCCACAAGACAGGGACAGGGATCATGGATCGCGCCCAGATCGTTCACGACAATTTCCTGCGCCGGGTGGCCGCCGGCGATTTGCCCCCGGGCCCCCCGCCCGCCGGGCCGCTGACCGGGCCGGACGCCGTGGGGCTTTATCGCGCGCAATGCCTCTCCCGCGCTCTCGATCGGCAGAGCCGCGCCATGCAGAAGGCAGGACAGGGTTATTACACGATCGGATCGTCGGGGCATGAGGGAATGGCCGCGGTTGCCGCCGCCACACGACCCAGCGATCCGGCCTTCCTGCACTACCGCGACGCGGCCTTCCAGATCGCCCGGGCCGACCAGGTGCCGGGGCAGACCATCACCTGGGACATGCTCCTGTCCTTCGCCTGCTCGTGGGAGGACCCGATCTCTGGCGGCCGGCACAAGGTGCTGGGCTCGAAGGCACTTTCCATTCCGCCCCAGACCTCGACCATCGCCAGCCACCTGCCCAAGGCGGTGGGGGCAGCCTATTCCATCGGGCTCGCGCGCCGTCGCCCGCCCGAGCACCGGCAATATCCCGAGGATGCACTCGCGCTTTGCTCCTTCGGCGATGCCTCGGCCAACCATTCAACTGCACAGGGCGCCTTCAACACAGCCCAGTGGACCGCCTACCAGTCGATTCCCCTGCCGCTTCTCTTTGTCTGCGAGGACAACGGCATCGGCATTTCGGTGAAAACGCCAACAGGCTGGATCGCTGCCACATTCGCAAACCGTGCAGGCCTGAAATATTTCGCCGCCGACGGGCTCGACATCTTCGACAGCTACCGGGTGGCGCTTGAGGCTGCGCAGTTTGTGCGAAGCCGCCGCAAGCCCGCCTTTCTGCATCTGCGGACTGTGCGGCTTTACGGCCATGCCGGGGCGGACGTGCCCACCACCTACATGGCACGGACCGAGGTGGAGGCGGAGGAAGCGAACGATCCGCTGCTGCATTCCGTACGGCTTCTGGCCGAGGCCGGCGCGATGGCGCCGGAAGAGGCGCTCGCCATATATGAAGAGACCTGTGCGCGCGTGGAACGCGTGGCCGAAGAAGCCGTCACCCGGCCCCGGCTGAAAAAGGCCGAGGACGTGATGGCCAGCATCCTCCCCCCGCCGCGCACGTGCCAACCCACCAATGGCCCGGATGCCGCCACACGCGAGGCCGCTTTCGGCGCCGACCTCAGGGCACAGGACGAACCGCAGATCATGTCGCGGCTCATCAACTGGGCGCTCACCGACCTGATGCTGGAGCACGGCGAGATCACCTGCATGGGCGAGGATGTGGGCCGCAAGGGCGGGGTCTATGGCGTCACGCAGAAACTGATTGCCCGCTTCGGGCCCGACCGGGTGATCGATACGCTTCTGGACGAGCAATCCATCCTCGGGCTTGCTATCGGCATGGCGCAGAACGGCTTTCTGCCCATCCCGGAGATCCAGTTTCTCGCCTATCTGCACAATGCCGAGGACCAGATCCGCGGCGAGGCGGCCACCCTGCCCTTCTTCTCGAACGGTCAGTTCACCAATCCGATGGTGGTCCGCATCGCGGGGCTGGGCTATCAGAAGGGCTTTGGCGGGCATTTCCACAACGACAACTCGGTCGCCGTCCTGCGCGATATTCCGGGGTTGATCCTGGCCTGTCCGTCGAACGGGGCAGATGCGGTGCGAATGCTGCGGGAATGCGTGCGGCTGGCGCGCGCGGAACAGCGCGTCGTGGCCTTCCTCGAACCCATCTCTCTTTATCCGATGCGCGACTTGCACGAGGCCGGCGATGGTGGCTGGATGTGCCCCTACCCCGTACGTGGCGAGGCGTTGCCTCTGGGCTCTGTCGGGGTGCATGGCGCGGGC
>JAUIBJ010000749.1 GCA_030428025.1 Alphaproteobacteria bacterium | reverse complement strand
CCGGCGCAGGAAATCCGCGCCTGGATCGAGAGGGCGAAATCTGGCGGAGCCGGGCCTTTTCCGGCGGCCGACCGGCCGCCCATCGTGTTGGGCAGCCACGACCCGCTGCTCGACTGGGCGATCCGGCAATCCCGCTGTGGGCTGGCCACATTCTTCGACGGCTCGCTCGACGGACTCGACCGGTTCTGCCGGGCCGAGGGCGTGGCCGCGGGTCTGCATATCCGCGATGCGAAAAGCGGTACCTGGAACATCCCGGCGGTGGCGCGGGATGCGGAGGGGCAGAACGCCGTTCTGGTGGTCTTTGCCAGGCGCAGCCGCGGGCTGGTCTGCCGCCCGGACGGGCCGGCGCCCGAGGGCTTTGCCGGGCTCGCCGGGCTTCGTGTGGTGCCGCGCCAGCGGGAGTCGGGCACGAGCGCACTTTTCGAGGCGTTGTCCGAAGAAAGCGGGCTCGATCTGACCCGGCTCACCTTTACAGACATCGCCCGGACCGAGGACGACGCGGTGGAAAGCGTCCGGCGGGGCGAGGCTGACGTGGCCTTTGGCCTCGCCTCGGTAGCGCAAAGCTACGGGCTCGACTTCCAGCCGGTGATCGAGGAGGAGTTCGCCCTGCTCGTCGACCGCAAGGCCTGGTTCGACCCATCGATGCAGCGATTTCTGGACTTTTGCGCCTCGGGCAAGTTCCGCGACCGCGCCGCTGCCTATGGCGGCTACGATGTCGGCGACCTGGGCACGGTACTCTGGAACGCCTGAGCCCCCGCCCGGGGCTCAGGCATGCTTGCGCCCGCCCCGGGCATTTTCATCGTAGAACCAGTCGTCTGGATAGGGATACCACCAGTCCTGTTCCACCGCATGCGGGTCGATCACCGCCATCTTGGCACTGCGGAAGGCGTTCAACCCCTGCGGCCCCAACGCCCGGCCCAGACCGGAGGATTTGACCCCGCCGAATGGCAGCGCGTCATTGTCCACCAGCGGGTTGTTGACCCAAACCATCCCGGCCTGAAGGCGCCGCACCCCCTCCATCGCCTCGGCCAGATCGTCAGTGAAAAGACAGGCGCCAAGGCCGAATTCCGAGGCGTTGGCACGCTCCAGCGCTTCCTCGAAGCTCGCCACCCTCACGACCGACACCACCGGGCCGAAGACCTCCTCGCGCAGCACGGCCATCTCGTCCGTCACACCTGTCAGAACTGTCGGCTCGAAATACCAGCCGGTATTGCGCCCTTTCGGGACACGACCACCGAGCGCCAGGGTGGCGCCTTTACCAACGGCGTCGTCTACCAGCCGCATCACCTTGTCGCGCGCCGCCTCCGACACCATCGGTCCGATCTCGGCCACCTCCAGCCCATAGCCCACGCGCAGCTTTTCGGCCCGCGCGACCAGTGCTGCGACGAATTCGTCATGCACCCCGTCCTCGACATAGACCCGCTCGGTCGAAGTGCAGACCTGGCCCGATTGCAGGAAACCGGCGGTAACCACGCCCGCGGCGGCCACGGGGATGTTGGCGTGGCGGGTCACGATGCAGGGGTCGTTGCCGCCTGCCTCGATCACCGCCGGTTTCATCCGCTCCGCCGCCGCCACCGCCACCGCGCGGCCCGCCGGCACCGAGCCGGTAAAGGCCACTGCATGGGTCTTGGGGCTGGCGATCAGGTGACGGCCCAGGCCTGCATCTCCCGGCAGGCAGGCGATCAGCCCCTCGGGCAACGCGCGGAAGAAATCCATGAAGGCCATGGTGCAGAGCGTGCCCACCGGCGATGCCTTGAGCACCACGCCATTGCCCGCCGCCAGCGAGGCCGCAATCGTCCAGCAGCCGAGGATCAGCGGAAAATTGTAGGGCACGATATGCACGCTCACGCCCAGCGGCTCGTAGGTGACGAACTGGAACGAGCCGGGCTGCATCGGCCCGGCGATTCGGCCCGCGTCGTTGCGCGCCATCTCGGCGTAATAACGGAAGACGGGCGGAATGTTGGCGATCTCGCCGATGGCCTCGGGGTAGGGCTTGCCCGTCTCCAGCGTCATCAGCCGGGCGACCTCGGTCATGTCGGCCTCTTCGATGTCGCTGGCCAGCCGGTGCAGCACCTTCGCCCGCGCCTTGGGGTCGGTCGCGGCCCATC
>JAUIBJ010000748.1 GCA_030428025.1 Alphaproteobacteria bacterium | reverse complement strand
GAGGTCGAGGCGGCGGCGCGGGCGGCGGCGGCGCATGACTTCATTTCCGCCCTGCCGCAGGGCTACGACACCTATGTGGGCGAGCGCGGCGTGATGCTGTCGGGCGGGCAGAAACAGCGCATCGCCATCGCCCGGGCCATTCTGCGCGACGCGCCGGTGCTGCTTCTGGACGAGGCGACAAGCGCGCTCGACGCCGAAAGCGAGCGCGCGGTGCAGGAGGCGGTCGACAGGATGGCCCGCAGCCGCACCACGATCATCGTCGCGCACCGGCTGGCCACGGTGAAAAAGGCCGACCGGATCATCGTGATGGATCAGGGCCGGATCGCGGCAGAGGGCACGCATGACAGTCTGGTGGCCGAGGACGGGCTTTATGCGCGGCTGGCGAGGTTGCAGTTCACAGACGGTCAGGCGGCCTGAACATCGCTGCTCACGACGCATCACGTTGCCGTTCAGGGGCTTCCTGCGCGACCGGCGGGCGGGCTAGTCTGGCCGATATGTCATCCCGTATCCCGGAGCCTACCCATGCTGACCCGCCGCACCTTGGTTCTGACCATCGCCGCGCTTCCTCTGGCCCTGTCCTCCCCGGCCTCCGCAGCGGAGCCCGAGATTCTGTCCTACGATGGCGCCGCCATCGGCGGCTACGATCCCGTAGCTTATTTCACCGAGAGCCGGCCAGTGAAGGGGAACGCCACCCATAGCGTCAAGTGGAAGGGGGCGGATTGGCGCTTTGCCAGCGCCGAGAACAAGGCCATGTTCGAGGCCGACCCCGTGGCCTATGCGCCGAAATACGGCGGCTATTGCGCCTATGCGGCGTCGAAAGGCTATGTCGCCCCCACCGCGCCGGAGGCCTGGTCGGTGCATGAGGGGCGGCTTTATCTCAATTACAGCCTTCGGGCGCGCACGCTCTGGGCCGAGGACATTCCCGGTAATATCTCCCGTGCCGATGCTATCTGGCCGGGACCGCTTTCGGAATAGTTCAGCGACGAAAGTCCGCGCCGCCGGTGCGTGCCTTACGCCAATGCGCTGAACGCCCGGTCGAGCCCCTCGGCGATCTCGTCCACATCGTCTAGCGACAGGCACATCGGCGGAACCATCCGCAGCACCGACTGAAAAGCGCCCGATTTCGACAGGATCAGCCGGCTGTCGCGGCAGGCCTCGAAGACGGCGGCGGTGGTTTCGCGGTCGGGCTCCTTGGTCTTGCGATCCTTGACCATCTCGATGGCCAGCATCAGCCCGCGCCCGCGCACATCGCCGATGGCCTCGTGCTTGTCCTTCAACTCGTGAAGCCGTTTCAGAAGGGCCGCACCGACCGTGCGGGCATTCTCCTGCACCTTGTCCTCGGCGATCACCCGCAGCACCGCCCGGCCCGCGGCGCAGGAGGTCGGGTTGGCGCCGTAGGTGTGGAACATGAACTTTTCCGCCATGGGCGCTGCGATCTCCTTGCGGGTGACGACGGCGCCCAGAGGAAAGCCGTTGCCGATCCCCTTGGCCATCACCACGATGTCGGGGATCACCCCGTCGGCCTCAAAGCCCCACATGTTGTCGCCCGTCCGGCCGAAGCCCGATTGCACCTCGTCGGCGATGTAAAGACCACCGGCCGCGCGCACGCGCTCGGCCGCGCCGGTCAGGTAGCCGGGCGGCATCTCGATGATTCCGCCATAGCCTTGCACCGACTCGATCAGCATTCCCGCCAGCCGGCCATTGGTGGCGGTGGCGACAGTGCGCTCGATTTCGTCCAGATAGGGCGCGGCGCCGGCGTTCTCGCCGAAGATGCCGCGATACTGGTTGGGCTCGGCCACGAAGGCCACGTTGCCGGGCATGCCGGGATGGCGCCAGCCGGCAATGCCGGTGACGGACTGCGCCGCCGCTGTGGGCCCGTGATAGGCCGTGCGCAGCGCCAGCAGGTCGAGATTGCCGGTATAGGTGCGCGCGATGGTCATCGCGAGGTCGATCGCCTCTGCCCCGGAATTGGTGAAATGCACAACCCAGTCGTGTCCCTTGGGCAAGGTCGCCGCCAGTTCCTCGGCCAAATGGGCGGGGACAGGGTGGTAGAACATCGTCGTACAATGGGTCAGTTCCGCCGCCTGCTCCTGCGCGGCGGCCACCACCC
>JAUIBJ010000062.1 GCA_030428025.1 Alphaproteobacteria bacterium | reverse complement strand
GCGCCCTTCCGTCTCGCGCTGCCAGAGCAACTGGACCATGGGAAGCGCCCGGTCGAGCGCCGCCTGCACCGCCTTCGGCCCTTCGGCCCGCAGCAGGTCGTCGGGATCCTTGCCCTCAGGCAGCAGAACGAAGCGCAGCGACTTGCCGGCTTCCAGCAGCGGCAGCGCCAGGTCGATCACCCGATAGGCGGCGCGAAGCCCCGCCGTGTCGCCATCGAGCGCGATCAGCGGCTCGCCGGCGATCCGCCAGAGCATCTGCAACTGGTGTTCGGTGACCGCCGTTCCCAGGGGCGCGACGGAGGCGCCGAAGCCCGCCTCGGACAGGGCGATCACGTCCATGTAGCCCTCGGCCACGATCAGCGGCTGGCCCTTGCCGGCGGCCTCGCGCGCGGGGGCGTGATTGTAGAGCGTGTGAGACTTGTCGAAGAGGACGGTTTCGGGCGAGTTGAGATATTTCGCATTGTCGTTCGGGTCCATCGCCCGGCCGCCGAAGGCGATGCAGCGGCCGCGGATGTCGCGGATTGGAAAGATGATGCGATTGCGGAAGGTGTCATAGGGCTTGCCGCCCTTCTGCGACGGTTTTGCAAGCCCGCAAGCGAGGATCTTCTCCGGCTCCACACCCTTGCCGGTCAGGTGATCCCACAGCCCCTGCCAGGCGTCGGCGGCAAAGCCGATCTCGAACCGCTCCAGCGCCGCGTCGGTCAGGCCACGCCCGTTGAGGTACTCGCGTGCCGCAGCCCCGGCCCCGGTGTTGAGCGACAGGCGGAAATGGCGCAGGGCCATTTCCATCACCTCGGTCAGTTCGGCGCGCCGGTCGGCCTTCTGCTGTGCCTGCGGGTCGCGTTCGGGCATGGGCATGCCCGCCTCCTGCGCGAGGATGCGAACGGCCTCCATGAAGTCCACGTTCTCGGTCTCGCGCACGAAGCTGATCGCGTCGCCCTTGGCGTGGCAGCCGAAGCAGTAGTAATAGCCCTTGCGGTCGTCGACATGAAAGCTCGCCGTCTTTTCCTGGTGGAAGGGGCACGGCGCCCACATGTCGCCCTTGCCCTGGTTCGACTTGCGATTGTCCCACATCACCTTGCGGCCGACGACCTGCGAAAGCGAGGTGCGCGTTCTCAACTCGTCAAGGAATCCCGGGGGCAGGCTCATCCCCCGAATATGGGCCAATCCGCGCGCCGCGCCAAGGGCCGGCTAGGGTTTGTAGGAGAGACATTTCCGTTCGTAGTCAATCGCGGTCGCCTCGGTCAGTTTTGCGCGCTCCAGCGCAAAGGCCAGATCCACCAGCGGCCCCACGGTCAGCCGGTAATCGGCCGGAACCGCCTGCGCGCCCCTGGTCAGGCGCGTTTTGATCGCCGGGGCACTCTGCCCTGCACGGCGGGCGGCGATCGCCTCGGACAGGATCGCACGGGTGGCGGCGCAATGCGCCTTCTCCAGCCCGGCGGACGGCCCGGCCCCGGCCAGAAGCAATGCAATGCCCGCGAGGGGCGGAAGGAATAGGCGTTCCTTGGTCATCCAAGGCAGAGTGTCAGGGCCGCGCGCGGGCCGCAACCCTTTCCATCGCCCCCTGGAGGTCGTGGTGAAGTGTACGGGCGAAGGCGCGGAAGACCATGATCTGAAAGGTGGTCTCGCCCAATTTCGTCACCGAAGCCATCATGTGCTGCAACTCCGTCCGCGCGGTGTGGCCGCGCTTGAAGACGTACGGGCGCAGGTCGATGGGCACCAGCCGGGCCAGCACATCCGCCGCCGCGTCGCCCTCCAGCCGCACCACCGCCCAGGCATCCGACTGGTCGGTCAGCGCCGCATGGCGGGCGAGCGTTTCGTCGGGCGCGGGCCCCGCCAGCAAAATCAGCCCCTGCCCGAACCAGATCGCGCGCGCCCCTTCCTTTCCGGTGGCGCGGTTCGGCGCGGGCGCCAGCATCCCGTGGGCTTCCTTCAAGGCATCGGACAGCGCTGCCTCCTGCCCCCTGTAGGGCGCGATGGAGGTCAGCCGGCCCAGGTCCAGCTCGCTCAGCGTCGCCTTGCCGAGGCTCAGCGGCTCCATCCCCTCCAGCGGGGTTTTTGCCATCATTTCAATCACGCGTCCGCCCCCCTTCCCTGTCGACCTGCACCGGGTCCTGAACCTCGCAGAGTGTCTTCACCCCCTTCAGATGATCGACCATCACCACCCTTTCCCCGTGCCGCGCACGGCCGTTCGAAAGGAACCCGAGCCCAAGGTAATGGCCGAAGCTGGGCGAGAAGGCCACCGAAGTGATATAACCCTGATCGTTCTCGCGCACGGGCGCCGCGCCTTCGGCAAACAGATGCGCCCCCGCGACCAGCAGCTTGACCGCGCCGACGGGCTTCAGGCCCACAAGCTGTTCGCGCGTTTCCTCCACCAGTCCCGGCCTTGCCGCGGCGGCCTTGCCGATGCAATCCTTCCTCGCACTGATCATCCGGTCCATGCCGATATCGAACGCGGTGGTTCGGCCGTGAATTTCGGCATGCGTGATGAACCCCTTCTCGACCCGCAGCACATTGAGCGCCTCCATCCCGTAGGGCCCGCCGCCCAACGCCTCGGCCCGGGCAACCAGCTCGCGGAAAAGCGCATCGCCGTAACGCGCAGGCACCGCGATCTCGTAGCCGTGCTCGCCCGAAAAGGAGATCCGGAAGAGCCGTGCGCCGATCCCGTTGATCGCCACCGCACCGCAGGACATGAAGGGCCAGCCTTCCGCGTCGATGGACGCATCGAGAATGCCGTTCAGCAGTTCGCGCGACTTCGGCCCGGCCACGGCGAATTGCGCCCATTGCTCGGTAACCGAGACGAAGCGCACGTCCAGCTCGGGCCGCAGACACTGGTGCACGAACTCCAGATGCCGCATCACCTGCCCCGCGGCGGCGGTGGTGGTGGTCATCAGATAATGATGCTCGCCCAGCCGCGCGCTGGTCCCGTCATCCATCACATAGCCGTCCTCGCGCAGCATCAGGCCATAGCGCACGCGCCCCACCTTCAGGGTCGAGAACATGTTGGTATAGACGAAATCGAGGAAAGCCCCGGCATCCGGCCCCTGAATATCGATCTTGCCGAGGGTCGAGACATCGGCGATGCCCACACTCTCGCGCACCATGCACACTTCGCGGTCGCAGGACTGGCGCCAGTGCGTCTCGCCGGGTTTGGGGAAATAGCTGGGACGGTACCAGAGCCCGGCCTCGATCATCGGCGCGCCGCGCTCGACCGAGGCCGCGTGCGAGGTGGTCAAGCGCTCGGGCGCAAAGCCCTTCCCCTGCCCGCCCGCGCCGAGCGCGGCGATGGAGACGGGCGAATAGGGCGGGCGATAGGTGGTGGTTCCCGTCTCGGGGATGCCGCGGCCTGTGGCATCGGCCAGCACCGCGAGCGCCACGATGTTGGAATTCTTGCCCTGATCGGTCGCCATGCCCTGCGTGGTGTAGCGTTTCATGTGCTCGACCGATCGAAAATTCTCCGTCGCGGCCTGCTTGACGTCCTTTACCGTCACGTCGTTCTGGAAATCGAGCCAGGCGCGGCCCTTGCCCGGCACCGCCCAGAGCGGGCTGATGTCATAGGCACTATCCTCGGCGCCGGGAATGTCCACCTGCGGCACTTTGAACGACAAAGCCTCCAGCGCCGCGCCGGCCGCGCGAGCGCCCCCTTCCAGACAGGCGCGGGTGGAAAAATCGCCCCGGCAGGCGCCGGCTGCGGCAAGGCCCGGCACGGCCTCCTCCCTGGGCACGAAGGCGGCGATATCGCTCCTCCACTCCGGCCGGCCGTTCATGTGGCAGGTCAGGTGCAGGGTCGGGTTCCAGCCGCCCGAGACCGCCAGCGCCTCGGTCTGGATCCGCTCGATGCCGGAGGCCGTGGCGACCGAAATCGCCTCGAGCCCCCGCCGCCCGGTGGCATCGCAGACCTGGGCGCCGGAATAGAACGGCACATCGAGCGCGGTGGTCGCGTCGTGGCGCGCGTCGATCAGGGCGCTGATATGCACGCCCGCGTCCAGAAGGTCGGCGGCAGTGCGGTGGGCGTCGTCATTGTTGCCGAAGACGGCGACACTGTGGCCCGGGCTCACGCACCAGCGGTTGACATAGGCGCGCACCGCGCCCGCCGTCATGATGCCGGGGCGATCGTTGTTGCGAAAGGCGATGGGCCGTTCCAGCGCGCCGGCGGCCAGCACCGCGCGCCTTGCCACGATCCGCCAGAAGCATTCCCTCGGCGCCCCCGGCTTCGCGGCCGTCCCGGGGGAAAGCCGTTCCAGCGCGCCGAATGTGCCTTGATCATAGGCGCCGGTGACGGTGGTGCGGGTCATGAGGCGCACATTCTCCATCGCCTCCAGTTCGCGCGCGACTTCCGCCGCCCAGACATGACCCGGCACACCATCCACCTCGATGGTCTCGGCGTTGAGCCGACCTCCGGGACGCGTGTCCTCGTCGGCCAGGATCACATCCGCCCCGGCCCGCGCCGCCGTCAGCGCCGCCATCAGCCCGGCCGGCCCCGCGCCGATCACCAGCAGGTCGCAATGCGCCCAGGCCTTCTCGTACCTGTCGGCATTGGCCCGGCCTGACAGCGCCCCCAGCCCCGCCGCCCGGCGGATCATCGGCTCGTAAAGCCGTTCCCAGAAAGCCGGCGGCCACATGAAGGTCTTGTAATAGAACCCCGCGCCCAGGAAGGGCGCAGCCAGATCGTTGAGCGCCAGCAGGTCGAGATCGAGCGTGGGCCAGCGGTTCTGGCTGCGCGCGATCAACCCGTCGGAAAGCTCCAGCATGGTGGCGCGCTGGTTGGGCTCCTGCCCCTCCCCCTCGCCGGCGGTCACCAGAGCGTTCGGCTCCTCGCTGCCGGCGGTCAGCACGCCGCGCGGACGGTGGTATTTGAACGAGCGTCCAATTAACCGGATGTCATTGGCCAGAAGCGCCGAGGCCAGCGTGTCGCCCTCGACCCCCTCATAGGCGCGCCCGTCGAAGGTGAACGGGATGCGCCGGCGGCGATTGATCAGGCCCTCGCCGGCGATCCTCATACGCCTGCCTCCTTCACCTCGGCGGCCAGCCGCGTTTCCATCACCTCGTGGGTGAGCGTGTTGCGGGTCACCACCAGCCAGGCCGAACAGCCGCTTTCGTGATACCACAGGTCGCGCGTCACCCCGGCTGGGTTGTCGCGGTTGTGCAGGTAGTCGTCCCAGGCCTCGAACGGCGCGTCGGGCGCGGGCCGGTCGAGCAGCACCGCATCGCCCACATAGGTGAACTCGCGCCGGTCCCGCGCGCCGCAAATCGGACAATCGAGCCTCATGCCGTCCCCCCTGCGCGCCGCTGCAGCTTCATCTTGCCAAAAATACTCATCTGTCCCGTCCTTGCCACGCGCCTCAGTGCAGGTTGTGCTGGCTGCCGGTGCCTTCCTCGTCCATCAGCCCGCGGCCGGTGCGGAACCGGTCGAGCCGGAAGCGCGCGGCGGGTTCGTGATGGGTGTCGGTGGCCACCAGATGCGCCATCGAGTAACCCGAGCCCGGCACCGCCTTGAACCCGCCATAACACCAGCCGCAATTGAGATAGAGCCCGTCGACATGCGTCTTGTCGATGATCGGGCTACCGTCGGGCGACATGTCCATGATCCCGCCCCAGCTGCGCAGGAGCTTCGCCTTGCCGATCATCGGCATCAGCGTCATGCCCGCCTCCATCACATGCTCCACCATCGGCAGGTTGCCCCGCGCGGCATAGGAGGCGTACATGTCCAGATCACCGCCGAAAACCAGCCCGCCCTTGTCGGATTGGCTGATATAGAAATGCCCCATGCCGAAGCTGATCACGTGGTGGATGCAGGGTTTCAGCCCTTCGCTGACGAAGGCCTGCAGCACATGGCTTTCGATCGGCAGGCGCATGCCGGCCATGGCCGCAACCTGGCTTGACCGGCCGGCGACGACGATCGCCACCTTCTTCGCGCGGATCGCCCCGCGCGTCGTCTGCACGCCGGTCACGCGGCCCTGGTCGATGTCGATCCCCGTGACCTCGCAGTTCTGGATCAGGTCGACGCCCCGCGCGCTCGCGCCGCGGGCAAAGCCCCAGGCCACCGCATCGTGGCGCGCGGTGCCCGCCCGGCGCGAGATCAGCCCGCCATGGATCGGAAAGCGGGCCTGTTCGTAATCCAGATAAGGCACCATCTTCTTCAGCTTCGCCACCGACAGAAGCTCGGCCTCGTCGCCCTGATTGACGATGGCGTTGCCCCGCCGGATGGAGGCGTCTCGCTGCGCGTCCGAGTGAAACAGTGTGATCTGCCCGCGCTGCGACAGCATCACGTTGTAGTTCAGGTCCTCCTCCAGCCCCTCCCACAGCTTCAGCGAGTGGCTGTAGAATTCCGAATTGCCGGGCAGGAAGTAATTGGCGCGTACGATGGTGGTGTTACGACCCACATTACCGCCGCCCAGGTAGCCCTTTTCCAGCACCGCCACATTGGTGATGCCGTGGTTCTTGGCCAGGTAATAGGCGGTCGACAGGCCGTGGCCGCCGCCGCCGATGATGACGACGTCATACTGGGATGCGGGCTGGGCATCCCGCCAGTGCGGCTGCCAGCCCTTGTTGCCCGTCAGCCCTTCCCTGAGGATGCGCAGGCCGGAAAAGCGCATGAGTGTCTCCCCCTTCTCGGTCGGCCGGAATGAAGCAAGTTCCGGCGGGGATGGCAACGGCTGATCGCCGGGATTTCGGACAGCGGCCGCGCCGCCGCGCGCCGTGCGCCCGGCCGCCCCGCAAAGGATCCCGCCTCAGAGCCCCAGCGCGCGATAGCTGGCCGCCACCTTGTCGATCGCCACAAGATAGGCGGCGGTGCGCAGATCGCTTACATCCTCGCGGTCGTGCCAGACCTCGCGGATCTGCTGATAGGCGATGCGCATGGTGTCATCGAGCCCCGAGCGCACCAGTTCCAGCTCGCCCGCGCCACGCAGATATTTCCTCTTGAAATCCGGCGACATGGTCCAGGCATCGCCAAGGTGATCATCGAGCTTCTCCAGCTCGCGCACAATCAGTTCGTGCCGTGCCTCTTCCTGACGCCTGCCCATCCGGCCGAAGCGGATATGGCTTAGGTTCTTGACCCATTCGAAATAGGACACGGTCACACCGCCGGCATTGGCATACATATCCGGGATGATGACGGTGCCCCTCTTGCGCAGGATATCGTCCGCCCCGGCGGTGACCGGGCCGTTGGCGGCCTCGATGATCAGCGGCGCCTTGATCCGTTCGGCATTTCCGAGATTGATCACCCCTTCAAGCGCCGCCGGGATCAGGATGTCGCACTCGTGCTCGAGATATTTCGAACCGTCGCGGATATACTTGCCCGACGGATACCCGTCGACCCCGCCATGCTTGGCGATCCAGTTGCGGATATCCTCGACATCGAGGCCGTTCTCGTCCATCAGCCCGCCATCGCGCTCGATGATGCCGATGATCTTGCAGCCGTCCTCCTCCTGCAGGAACTTGGCGGCGTGATAGCCCACATTGCCAAGGCCCTGCACGATCACCCGCTTGCCGTCGAGCGTGCCGCTGAGGCCGGCGGCGGCCTTGTCGTCCTCGTGGCGGAAGAATTCCTGCAGCGCGTATTGCACGCCGCGCCCCGTCGCCTCGGTCCGGCCCTGGATGCCGCCGGCATTGACAGGTTTGCCGGTCACGCAGGCGCGGGCGTTGATGTCGGTGGTGTTCATCCGCCGGTACTGGTCGGCGATCCAGGCCATCTCGCGTTCGCTGGTGCCCATGTCGGGGGCGGGCACGTTCTGGCTGGGGTGAATCAGGTCGCGCTTGGCCAGTTCATAGGCGAAGCGCCTGGTGATCAGTTCGAGCTCGTGCTCGTCCCATTCCCGCGGGTCGAGCCGCAGCCCGCCCTTCGAGCCGCCGAAAGGCGCCTCGACGATGGCGCATTTGTAGGTCATCAGCGCCGCCAGCGCCTCGACCTCGTCCTGGTTGACGCCCAACGCATAGCGGATGCCGCCCTTCACGGGTTCCATATGTTCCGAATGCACGCTTCGGTAGCCGGTGAAGGTATGGATCTGGCCCCGCAGGCGCACCCCGAAACGCACCGTATAGGTGGCATTGCAGACGCGGATCTTCTCTTCCAGCCCCGGTGGCAGGTCCATCAACGCGACCGCGCGGTTAAACATCAAATCCACGCTTTCGCGGAAACTCGGCTCCTTGAGGCTGGCATTCATAACGCGTCTCCCTGTTGCAAATGGCGTCCGCAGTTTGTCTTCTACGGTCCTTTTTTGACCACATCGTTACTCTATGCCGAGAAATTGTCCACCCGCCGATTATCGGCGGCCGAGAGGGTGGAAATGTTCCGACTTGGCGAACAATCTGCGGGGCCCACTCACATCGTTTCCGATTAAGCCTCTGATCAGTCTTATTTTTTCCTTCTTTCGCCATAATTTTGCCCGGTTCGCAGGGCAATTTTTGCAGGTCAAAGACCGCGTGCGCGAATGGCCGCGGATGCGGAGGCGTGTGAGGTAACCAGGATGACACAGGACATGGAGCGAATGACGCTCTGGCAGAGGGCAAGGCAAGGGGTCGCCGCCCGGCGCAGCCGCCGGGAAGGTGCCGGACCGGTCTCGGACCGGGTCGATCGCTTCTGTCACGAAGAGGACGGCTCGGCCATCATCTTCACGCTCTTCGTCTTCCTGTTCATGCTGGTGATGGCCGGGCTGGGCATCGACCTGATGCGCTACGAGATGGAGCGCACGCGCCTGCAGGCCACGATCGATGCGGCCGTGCTGGCCGGGGCCGGGGCGCCGATCGGCTCGGAAGTGACGGATGTGAAGGCCATCGTCGAGGACTATTTCACCAAGAACGGCATGGCCAGCTATCTGCACGAGATCGACACCGACGGCGAAGGCGAGGACGATATCGAGACGTCGCTCAACGCCACCCGGGTCTATGCCGAGGCCAGCATGACGATGGATACCTATCTGATGAAGCTGTCCGGCATCGACCAGCTGGAAGCCTTCGGCGCCGCCGAGGCCGAGGTGCGCACGCCGAAGCTGGAAGTGTCGCTGGTGCTGGACGTCTCGGGCTCGATGGATGGTTACAAGATGACCAACCTCAAGAGCGCGGCGCGCGACTTCGTCACCACCATCCTCAACGGGTCCGATCCGGGCAACACCGTGATCTCGCTGATCCCCTTCTCTTGGAACGTGGCGCCGGGGCCGGAGATCTACAACGCCCTGACCGTGAACGACACGCATGACTATTCCTCCTGCATCCGGTTCAGCTCGTCGGACTACAATTCCGCCGCGATCGACCCGGACGTCGCCTACAATCAGCAGATCTACACCTCGCTTTACGGAAGCTTCGACAATCACAACGACTCTTGGCGGTCCTGTTTTCCGGAAGAGCGGGCGCAGATCCTGCCCTATTCGATGAGCGAAACCGACCTGCACACCCGCATCAATGCCCTCGACGCCGACGGCAACACCTCGGCCCATATCGGGATGAAGTGGGGCGCGGCGATGCTCGACTCGGAATTCCAGAGCGTCTTCAACGCCCTGAAGGACCCGTCGGTGGGTGTGGTCGATGCCTCGCTCAGCGATATCCCGGCGGTCTACGGCGAGGCCGAGACGCTGAAGATCATCGTGCTCATGGCCGACGGCATGAACACCGACTCTTATTACTTCGACGAGAACAGCCCCTATCGCGGACCGGATTCCGACCTCTATCTGCTCACCTATACCGACATGGAATTCCTCTACGGCTACTCGATCTACAACGTGTCGCGCCGCTACTACGACAGCTGGGCGGAAGGCTACTGCCACTATTCCTGGTTCAACTGCGAGTATCAGGTCTCCGACGACGTGATCTCGGCCTACTACCTGCGCGACGGCAGCTGGTATTACGACATCGACAACAATGACTGGATCGACTCCGGCGAATTCAACGACCTGCAGGACATGGAAGGCTTCATCAGCCTCGACCGCCTCGACTGGGAAACCGCCTGGGGCCTGATGTCGCCCGACTATTACGGCGACATCACCGGCAACTGGGGTCCGTGGAACGACTACCGCTATTCCGAACGCGAAAGCGGCTCGATCAAGGACACCCGGATGCAGGCGATCTGTTCGGCCACGAAGGCCGAGGGCGTGGTGGTCTACACCATCGGTTATGCCATCTCTTCGGGCGGTAATGCCGAGACCCAGCTTCGCAACTGCGCCTCCTCGCCCAACCACTATTATCCCACGAACGGGGCCAATATCTCGGCCGCCTTCAACTCGATCGCCTCGAACGTGCAGAACCTGAGGCTGACGCAATGATACGGCTGTTGGGCAAATGGCGCCGGACCTTCCTCAGGAGCGAGGACGGCAATGCATCCGTGGAATTCGTGCTGGTGTTTCCGATCTATCTGGCGCTCATGCTGATGTCGATCGAGATGGGCTTTGCCACCCTGCGCCACACGCTTCTTGAACGCGGGCTGGACATTGCCGTGCGGGAAATCCGCCTCGGCACCGGCACGGCCCCGCAGCATGACGACATCAAGGACATCATCTGCGAAAACGCGCTGATGATCCGCGACTGTTCCACCACGCTGCGCCTTGAGATGAGGTCGGCCGACAT
>JAUIBJ010000747.1 GCA_030428025.1 Alphaproteobacteria bacterium | reverse complement strand
GAGCGCGGATGAAATCGCCGTTGCGCTTTTCGGCCTCCAGGTCCACCGGCGGCGCGTCGCCTTCGACGCGGTTGAAGACCTCGGCCAGCAGCGCCGACTGGCCCAGATGGCCCGCGCTCTCGCCCACCACGAGCGCCACATGCCCGTCGCGCGCGGTGCCGGTGATGGCGGCCTCGGGGTCCTTGATCAGCCCCACCGCGCCGATCGTGGGCGTGGGCAGGATCGCACGTCCGTCGGTCTCGTTGTAGAGCGAGACATTGCCCGACACGATCGGCATGTCGAGCGCCGCGCAGGCCGCGCCGATGCCGCGGATGGCGGCCACGAACTGGCCCATGATCTCGGGTTTCTCGGGGTTGCCGAAATTGAGGTTGTCGGTGGCGGCAAGCGGCGTGGCGCCAAGCGCGCTGAGGTTGCGGTAGGCCTCTGCCACCGCCTGTTTGCCGCCCATCTCGGGGTTGGCCTTCACATAGCGCGGGGTCACGTCGGAGGTGAAGGCCAGAAGCTTGTCGGTGCCGTGCACCCGGATCAGCCCCGCGCCCTGGCCCGGCGTGCGGGCGCTGTCGGCCATGACCATGGTGTCGTATTGCTCGTAGACCCATTCGCGAGAGCAGTAGTTGGGCGAGGAAATCAGCGCCTTCAGCCCGTCGATGGGATCGACCGCCGGCACGCTGGCGGCATCAAGCGGCTCGGCCGGGGCGGGTTCTTCCCAGGGCCGGTCGTATTCGGGGGCGGAGCCCGACAGCGTGGCAAGCGGCAGATCGGCCTTCACGTCATTGCCATGCAGGATGAGGAACCGATCCTCGGCGATGGTCTCGCCCACGATGGCGAAATCGAGATCCCATTTCTCGAACACCGCGCGCGCCTCTGTCTCCTTTTCGGGGCGCAGCACCATCAGCATCCGCTCCTGGCTTTCCGAAAGCATCATCTCGTAGGCGCTCATGTGCGCCTCTCGCTGCGGCACCTTGTCAAGGTTGAGGCGGATGCCGAGGCCGCCCTTGTCGCCCATCTCGACCGCCGAGCAGGTGAGGCCGGCGGCACCCATGTCCTGAATGGAAATGACGGCGCCCGTCTGCATCAGCTCAAGGCAGGCCTCCATCAGGCGCTTCTCGGTGAAGGGGTCGCCCACCTGCACGGTGGGGCGCTTTTCCTCGATGGATTCGTCGAACTCGGCGCTGGCCATGGTCGCCCCGCCGACACCGTCGCGGCCGGTCTTGGCGCCGAGATAGACCACCGGCATGCCCACGCCGCTGGCGGCGGAATAGAAGATACTGTCGGCCTCGGCGAGGCCCGCGGCGAAGGCGTTCACCAGACAGTTGCCGTTATAGGCGGCGTCGAAGCGCACCTCGCCACCCACGCAGGGCACGCCGAAGCAGTTGCCATAACCGCCGATCCCCTCGACCACCCCATGAACCAGCTGGCGGGTCTTGGGATGCGAGGGTTCGCCGAAGGAAAGCGAGTTCATCGAGGCGATGGGCCGCGCGCCCATGGTGAACACATCGCGCAGGATGCCACCCACCCCGGTGGCCGCGCCCTGATAGGGCTCGATATAGGAGGGGTGGTTGTGGCTCTCCATCTTGAAGACCACCGCCTGACCGTCGCCGATATCGACGATGCCCGCGTTCTCGCCCGGCCCGCAGATCACCTGCGGGCCATCGGTGGGCAGGGTGCGCAGCCATTTCTTGGAGGATTTGTAGGAACAGTGCTCGTTCCACATGGCCGAGAAGATGCCGAGCTCGGTAAAGCTGGGCTCGCGGCCGATGATCTGCAGGATACGGTCGTATTCGTCGGGTTTGAGGCCGTGGGCCTCGATCAGCTCGGGCGTGATGGCCGGCTCTTCCATTGCGCTTTGGTCCCCTCGGGTGGTCAGCCTGGCGCCTCTTTAGGCGATTGGCCGGCCGGGGGGAAGGGGCAGCAGGGGGCGTTTTGGCAAGAGACACCGGGCGGTGCGGAGGGGCGCACCACCCGGCGAGGGAGAGACCGCCCCATCCGGGGCCGACCCTCCGGTCAGTCAGCCTCGAGACGGTCGCGCAGGCTGTCGATGGTCATGTCGAAGCCCAGCGTGCCGTCGGCCTGCACCGTCAGGTTCGCCACTTCGATGGCGAGGCTGTCGGGCGACAGGCCCGTCTGGC
>JAUIBJ010000061.1 GCA_030428025.1 Alphaproteobacteria bacterium | reverse complement strand
CCTCCCACACGGTGTCGCCATCCTTGAGGTCGTCGCGCGACTGGTCGACATAGGACAGCTCCACCGTGTCGCCGTATTCGATCGTGCCCTCGTCGGGCGCCTCCTGCCCCGTTAGCATCTTGAAGAGCGTCGATTTGCCGGCGCCGTTGGGGCCGATCACGCCGACGATGCCGCCCGGCGGCAGAGAGAAGGAAAGGTTCTCGATCAGCAGCTTGTCGCCCATGTGCTTCTTCAGCCCGTTGACCTCGATCACCTTGGAGCCAAGGCGCGGCCCGTTGGGGATGACGATCTGGGCCTTGCCCACCTTTTCGCGCTCGGACTGGTTGGCGAGTTCGTTATAGGCGTTGATCCGGGCCTTCTGCTTGGCCTGCCGGGCCTTCTGGCCCTGCCGCATCCATTCCAGCTCGCGTTCCAGCGTCTTCTGGCGCGACTTGTCCTCGCGCGCCTCCTGCGCCAGCCGCTTGGCCTTCTGTTCCAGCCAGGCGGAATAGTTGCCCTCGTAGGGGATGCCGCGGCCGCGGTCCAGCTCGAGGATCCAGCCGGTGATGTCGTCGAGGAAATAGCGGTCGTGGGTGACGATCAGGATGGTGCCCTTGTAGTCGATCAGGTGCTGCTGCAGCCAGGCGATGGTTTCGGCGTCGAGGTGGTTGGTGGGCTC
The DNA here is from genome assembly GCA_030428025.1 of Alphaproteobacteria bacterium. Taxonomy (GTDB): domain Bacteria; phylum Pseudomonadota; class Alphaproteobacteria; order Rhodobacterales; family Rhodobacteraceae; genus Roseovarius. The sequence continues at coordinate 9,994 of JAUIBJ010000061.1, read as the reverse complement.
GTCGAGAAGCAGCATGTCGGGCGCTTCCAGCAGCAGCTTGCAGAGCGCGACGCGGCGCCGCTCGCCGCCCGAGAGTGTGTCGACATGGGCATCGTCCGGCGGGCAGCGCAGCGCCTCCATGCTGACGTCGATCTGGGCATCGAGATCCCACAGGTTCTGGCTGTCGATCTCGTCCTGAAGCTGGGCCATCTCCTCGGCGGTCTCGTCGGAATAGTTCATCGCCAGTTCGTTGAACCGGTCGAGCTTGGCCTTCTTTTCGGCCACGCCCAGCATCACGTTCTCGCGCACGGTGAGGTTGGGATCGAGCTGCGGCTCCTGCGGGAGATAGCCCACGCGGATGCCCTCGGCCGCCCAGGCCTCGCCCTGAAACTCGGTGTCGAGCCCGGCCATGATCTTCATCAGCGTCGACTTGCCGGCGCCGTTGGGGCCCACCACGCCGATCTTCACCCCGGGCAGAAAGCTGAGATGGATGTTCTCGAAGCATTTCTTGCCGCCGGGATAGGCCTTGGACACGCCTTGCATGTGATAGACGAATTTCTGCGCCATGGGGGGCTCCGCTGACTGGATATGTGATCTGGGCGGTATCTAGTGGATCGGGGCCGGGGGAGCAATCGCCCCTGTGCGCGCGGCTCAGAGCGTGACGGGCTGCCCGTGCGGCGTGCGCCGGTAGGCCGCCTCCCAGGCGGCACGGCGTTCGGCCCTTGTGTCGGCGGTCAGGCCCGCGCGGGTCTCGGCCAGCCGTTCCAGCGCCGTCAGCACGGCGGTGAAATAGGTCCCGAGCGTGTCGGGCGCGCCTGCGGCCTCTGCCTCGCGCAGGGCGGCGCCGAGCGCTTCGGCCCAGTCGGCGGCGGAGAAATGGCCCGCCCGCACCATCGCGTCGGCCAGCGCCAGCGCCTGGGCTTGCCAGGGTTCCTCGAAAGCCGGGGCGGGCGGGGCGAGCGGATCGTCAGGGGCGAACAAGATAGCTTTCCCAAAGATCGAGTGTCACGTCGTCGCGGGGGTCTGCCCAGTCGCCCCAAAGCTCGGGTGCGGCGAAGGCGATGGTATAGAGATGCTCGGCCGTCTCCTCGCCGCGGGCATTCCTGTCGGGAAGGACATGGGCCCCGTGATGGGCTATGACCTCGCCCTCGCAGTCACGGGCATAGGCGGGCAGCCGGGTATGGATGGCTGGCATGTGGCGGCGCGTGCGCACCCTCTGGCCCACCCGGAACGCCGGCGGGTTGGACGCCGACCGCTCGAACGAACAGAACTTGTCGTGCTCGTCCTGCAGAACCTCGGTCAGGCCGCGCGGCGCGGCGGGGGCGCCGGGCCTATCGGTTCTGCCGGTGACGACCTCGTCGAAGCTCAGCAGGCCCGACTGGATCAGCTCGATCAGCTGCACGAACTGCCATTTCTGGAAATAGGGCTCTGTCAGATAGGCGGCGGGCGGCATCAGCTCAATGACGTTGCGGAACCAGTCGATGGTGCTGCCCGGGTCGCCCACCGTCTGCACCATGGCATAGGCGCGCCCCTCCCAGGCTTCGGGGAAGGCGGGGTCTTCGGCGGTCACGGCGATGGGGCCGAACCCTTCCTTCCCGCCCAGATCGTGGATGCCGTCCATCATGCGCCTCCCGTCGTCAGGTCGCGCTCGGTGCCGATCATGGAATTGCGGGTGACGAGGGTGGCAAGGCGCTCTTCCTCCCAGCCCTCGGTGCCGGCGGGGCGCTGCGGGACCACCAGATACCGCAGCTCGGCCGTGCTGTCCCAGACCCGCACACCCACGTCTTCGGGCAGATCGACGCCGAACTCGGCCAGCACCGCGCGCGGCTCGCGCACGGCGCGGGCGCGGTAGGCGGCGGACTTGTACCAGGGCGGCGACATGCCCAGAAGCGAGAACGGGTAGCAGGAGCAGAGCGTACAGACCACCATGTTGTGCTGGCTGTCGGTGTTCTCGATGGCCTTGAGGTGGCCGGTGGCGTCGCCTTCGAACCCCATTTCGGTGATCGCCGCCGTGGCATCGGCCAGCAGCCTCTCGCGGAAACCCGGATCGCACCAGGCCCGCGCCACCACCTGCGTCCCCCGCTTGGGGCCGATATGTTCGGAATAGGCCTCGACCCAGGCATCGAGCGTTTCCGGCGCCACCAGGCCCCGCTCGACCAGCAGGCTTTCCAGCGTCTTCGTCCGCAGCGCCGGGTCGGATGGAAGATGGCTGTGAAGCTCGCGGTGCAGCCGGGCGGCCTCGTCGCTGTCGAATGTCGGCATGTGATGTCTCCCTCGCGGCGAGAGTCGGTGGCGCCCGGCGCGTCTGTCAAGCGCCTTCTGCCGCCGCGCCCGTGCCCGAAAACGCTGGACAGCCATGCATTTGCTGCCAAAAAGGCCCCATGATCTACAGGCTGCCCCATACGCGCCCCGGCCAGGCGATCGGCTTGCTTGGCGGGTCGTTCGACCCGCCGCATATGGGCCATGTCCATATCAGCCGCGAAGCGCTGAAGCGGTTCGGGCTGAACGCGGTGTGGTGGCTGGTCAGCCCCGGCAACCCGCTCAAGCCCCGCGGCCCGGCGCCGCTGGAGGCACGGATGGCGGCCTGCCGGGCGCTGGTTGATCACCCGCGGATTTCGGTTTCCGATTTCGAGGCGCAGGCGGGCACACGCTATACCGCCGAGACGCTGCGCCGGCTGCAGGCGGCGCGGCCGGGCGTGCGCTTCGTCTGGCTGATGGGGGCCGACAACCTTGCCCAGCTCGACCGCTGGCAGGACTGGCGCGAGATCATGGAGCGGGTGCCGGTGGGGGTGCTCGCCCGGCCCGGGCAGCGAATCTCGGCGCGTATGTCGAAGGCCGCGCGGGTTTATGCCCATGCCCGGCTCAAAGGGGCGCAGAGCCCGGCTCTGGCTTGGGCCGACCCGCCGGCCTGGTGCTTCGTCAACGTGCCGATGCGCGGGATTTCGTCGACCGAACTGCGCGAAGCCGGGGATTGGCGCCAGTTCGGCAACAATTGACGACGGGTCATCCCGTTAATCGCATTGTGCGTGGGCGAAAGCTTGGCATAATTAACCTTATGGTCAAACGGGTTTCGAGACGGGTCTTTCTTGGAAGCGCCTTTGGGGGGCTGGCCAGCCTGACTTGGGCCGGGGCGCCCAAGACGTCGCTGCGGCCGCATCCGCGTCCGGACGGGTTGGCGAAACGCGCTACCCCGGATGCAGAGGCGCTGATCGAGGAGGCGCGGCTCGGCGGTCAGGTCAGTTTCGCGGTGGCGGAGGTGCAGACGGGCCTGATGCTGGAAAGCCGCGAGGGGGATATCGGCCAGCCACCCGCCAGCGTGACCAAGGCCGTGACGGCGCTTTACGCGCTTGACATGCTGGGGGCGGATTTCCGTTTCGAAACACGGCTGGTGACCTCGGGACCCATCAAGGACGGCGTGCTCGACGGCGACCTGATCCTGGCCGGGGGCGGCGACCCGACGCTCGACACCGACGGGCTGGCCGCCATGGCGGCCCAGTTGAAGCGACAGGGCGTGCATTCGGTTCGCGGCAAACTGCGGGTCTGGGGCGGGGCGCTGCCCTTCGAGCGGGTGATCGACCGCACCCAGCCCGAGCATGTCAGCTACAACCCGTCGCTTTCGGGGCTGAACCTGAACTACAACCGGGTGCATTTCGAATGGAAGCGCGCCGGCGGAAAATACGCGGTGTCGATGGATGCGCGCTCTGCCAAGTACCGCCCCGAGGTGCGCGTGGCGCGGATGTCGGTCGCCAAACGCGACCTGCCTGTATACACCTATGCCGACAAGGGCGATCACGACGCCTGGACCGTGGCCAGCGGCGCGCTGGGAAATGGTGGCGCGCGGTGGCTGCCGGTGCGCAAACCCGAGGCCTATGCGGCCGAGGTCTTTGCCACCTTCGCCCGATCGCACGGGCTCAAGCTAAAGATCGGGCCGCCGCTCGAGGCGGCGCCGCAGGGGCGCTCGCTGGTCAGCTATCAAAGCCCGCCGCTCGACGACATTCTGAAGGGCATGCTGAAATACTCCAACAACCTTACCGCCGAACTGGTGGGGATGACCGCCACTGCACGGAAGCTGGGCAAGGCGCTGCCCATGCGCGGCTCTGCCGACGAGATGAGCCGCTGGGCGCGAAAGACGTTGGGGATGCAGGGGGCGCAGTTGGTGGATCATTCCGGGCTGGGAGAGGATTCTCGCCTGACTGCCGGAGCCCTCGCTCAGGCGTTGGTGCGGGTGCACGGGGACGGTATGCTGAAACCGATTCTCAAGGAATTCCCGCTGCGATACGAGAACGGCAACATCCACCACGACCATCCCGTGAAGGTGGCGGCGAAGACCGGCACGCTTTATTTCGTCTCGTCTCTGGCGGGATATGTTACGGCGCCGGACGGCACCGAGATGGCCTTCGCGATCTTCACCGCCAATCCCGATTTGCGCAGCGACTATGACCGGGCCTCGGGCCAGCGGCCGGAAGGGGCGCGGGACTGGAACGCTCGGTCAAAGCGGCTGCAGCAGAAGCTTATCGAACGCTGGGGACGGATCTACGGCACCTGAGCGGGGACGGCGGTCAGCCGCGCCGGTCGATCTTGGTGGACAGATGCACCAGGCTTTCGGAGCTTCTCACCCCCTTGGCCTCGCCGATGCGGTCGAGCGTCTCGTCCAGTTCCTCGGTGGTCTCGGCCTCCAGCCCGACGATCAGGTCGAACCGGCCCGAGGTGGTGTGCACCGTCCGCACGCCGGAAAGCGAGCCCAGCCGCGACAGCACCGCCGGCGCGCTGCGCGGCTCGATGCTGACCAGTGCCGTGGCCCGAAGCGGCGCGCGCAGGGCCTCGTTCACGCGCACGGTATAGCCCTGGACGACGCCCGTCTCCTCCAGCCGGTCGAGCCGGGCCTGCACCGTGGTGCGCGCAAGCCCGAGCCGTCGGGCCAGACCCGCCACGGGCATACGGGCGTTTTCCTGTAACAGGGTCAGAAGCGCATTGTCGAGATTGTCGATCTGCATGTTTTTCCGTCGATCAGACGATTCTAACCGTCAATCTAGGCAAACTTACAGATGAAATCGACTTGTTTCGGCGGCAGATTGGAAAGAAACGAATTTTGAGGCACTTCCATGCGCGCAACACCCAACTGGGCCGATCCGGCCAGCCATATCGCCCGCCACCTCCCCGACGAGGCGCTGCACTATTTCTCTCCGGCCACGCTCCAGACGACCGCGAAGCGGTTCCTGAGCGGCTTTCCCGGCCTTGTGACCTACGCGGTCAAGGCCAACCCGGGCGAGGAGGTGCTGGCCAATCTCTGGGCCGCCGGGATCACTGCCTTCGATGTCGCCAGCCCGCAGGAAATGACGGCGGTGCGCGCCACCTGCCCGGGCGCGGTCCTGCATTACAACAACCCCGTGCGTTCGGCCGCCGAGGTGGATTTTGCCCGCGGGATGGGCGTGGCCTCCTGCTCGGTCGATTGCCCGTCGGAACTGGCCCGACTTGATCCGCTGCCGCGCACGACGGAAGTGGCGGTGCGGCTGGCGCTGCCTGTGGTCGGGGCGGCCTATGATTTCGGCGAGAAGTTCGGTGCCCCGCCGGAAGCGGCGGTGGACCTTCTGCGCGAGGTGGCGCGGATGGGGTTCAAGCCCGCCATCACCTTTCACCCCGGCACGCAATGTGCCGACCCGGCAGCCTGGGGCGCCTATATCCGCGCCTCGGCGGAGGTGGCGCGCATGGCCGGTGTGCCCATCGGGCGGCTGAACGTGGGCGGCGGTTTTGCCGCCCATCGCAGTGGCCCGGCGCCCGATCTCGAGGCGATCTTCGACCGTATCGCCGAGGAGGTCGCAACTGCCTTTCCCGGTACCCCGCCCGCGTTGGTCTGCGAGCCGGGCCGGGCCATGGTGGCCGAGGCCTTTACCCTGGCCACGCGGGTCAAGGCCGTGCGCGGCACCGGCGCGGTCTTCCTCAACGACGGTCATTACGGCGGGCTTGGCGAGATCCGCGATATCGGGCTTGGCGACCGGGTGCGCGTGCTGGCCCCCGACGGCCGGCTGCGCGCCGGGGCCTTCACACCGCGCATTGTCTTCGGGCCCACCTGCGACAGTCTCGACCGGTTGCGCGACCCGCTGGCCCTGCCCGAGGAGATCGCGGTGGGCGACTATGTGCTCTTCGACGGCATGGGCGCCTATTCGCGCAGCCTCGCCACCGGGTTCAACGGCTACGGGCCGAAAGAGACGATTACGGTCGAGCGGCTGGGCTGACCGCACTTTCAAATGTGAGCAGCGCCCGGTTTCGCGACAGATAGGTCTTGCCGCGCGGCGGCGACAGGCCGATGATCGCGGGGGCCGCCGGGCCGCGTCGCGGCGGATACCATGGGGGCGATGACGGTCGAGGCCGAGGCAGTGGCCGACGTGTGCCCGAACCCGCGCCGGTCCCGCCTCGGCCCTTGGAACAAGGTGCCGAGCCATGGAATGGGCCCACTGGGCGAAACGTCTCTATCACCTTCTGCGCCCCGGCCTGCGCCACCAGCAGAGCGGCTACAAGGGTGCGCGCGGGCAGGTTACCCATATCATCATTCTCGACGGTACGATGTCGACCCTCGATTCCGGTCAGGAAAGCAATGCCGGCATGGCCTTCAAGCTGCTGGGCGAGGTGGCACATGCACGGCTGTCGCCATATTACGAGGCCGGCGTGCAGTGGCAGGATTGGGCCTCGACCGGCGACGTGATTCTCGGGCGCGGCATCAACCGGCAGATCCGGCGCGCCTATGGTTATCTGGCCAGCCGCTACCGCCCGGGCGACCGGATCATCCTCATGGGTTATTCTCGCGGCGCCTATGCGGTGCGCTCGCTGGCCGGGATCGTCGACCGGGTGGGGCTGCTGCGTGCCCGCTACGCGACCGAGCGCAACATCATGACCGCCTATCGCCACTACCAGAGCGGCGGCGGCAGCGAGGCGGCGGCGGTTTTTGCCCGCTCCTGGTGCCATGATCATGTCGAGATAGAGATGATCGGGGTGTGGGACACGGTCAAGGCGCTGGGGCTGCGCCTGCCGATCCTCTGGCGATTGTCCGAACCGGCCCATGCCTTTCACAACCACCGGTTGGGCCCGGCGATCCGGCACGGCTATCACGCGCTGGCCCTGCACGAGACCCGCCGGATCTATGAGCCTGTGCTGTGGGCGACGCCGGAAGGGTTTCCCGGCAAGATCGAGCAGGTCTGGTTTCGCGGCAGCCACGGCGATGTGGGCGGCCAGCTTGGCGATTTTCACGCCGCCCGGCCGCTGTCGAATATCCCGTTCTGCTGGATGATGGAGCGGCTGGAGATGTGCGGCGTGGCGCTGCCCGACGGCTGGAAGGGCCGCTATCCGACCGACGCGGCCGCGCCCTCCTGCGGCACCTGGCGGGGCTGGGGCAGGGTCTTTCTCATCCGCGGGCCGCGGGTGGTGGGGCAGGACCCGTCCGAGCGTCTGCATGACAGCGTGTCGCGCGGCGAGGAGGCGCTTAGGGGGACGGCGCCGGCGCTCTGAAACGAGGGCCATTTAAAGAGCGCGCCACCTAGCCGTCCATGATCAGGCAGGTGGTGCTGCCCGTGGCGTAGAGCTTGCCGTTCTCGGCTCCGCGCAACTCACCCGTCGCCACGCCGGTCTTGCGGCCCGCGTGCGAGACCCGGCCCACCGCCCGCACGATCAGGCCCAATGGCACGGGGCGGGTGATGTTCACCTTGTATTCCAGGGTGGTATAGATCTGCCCGCGGGCCAGCATCGTCATCACCGCGCAGCCCATGCAACTGTCAAGAATGGCGCCGTACCAGCCGCCATGCACGCCGCCCATCGGGTTGGTCACGCCCGCCTTTGCCACACCCTCGAACGCCACCTCGCCGCAGGCGACGCTGACCAGGCGGAAGCCCAGGGTTTCGCCGATGGGAGGGCCACCCAGCCGGCCGGCCTGCATATCCTGCATGAACTCCAGTCCTGAACGAGAGAGCAATTCCTCCCGGACCGACCGTGGCGCGCCTTCTTCTGGTATGTTCATTTCCGCCTCTCCGTTCGTGCCCCAGCCATAGGCCGGGGCCCGGGAACGGGCAAGGGGCGGGTGCTTCAGGCCACCTCGCGCAGGGGCAAGGACGAGCGGCGGCCGAGCGCGTGACAGATGTCGCGGGTGAGATCGGGCCGGTTCAGGGTGTAGAAATGCAGATGCTCAACCCCGTCCTCGACCAAGTCGCTGCACAGCTCCGTTGCAAGCGCGACGGCGAGCAGATCCTCGCGCCCGTCTTCGGCCTGCTCGGCCTTGTGAAAGGCGCGGTCCAGCCAGGCCGGTATATGCGTGCCGCAGGCGCGGGCGAAGCGCCGGGCGCCGGCCCAGTTCTCGATCGGCAGGATTCCGGGCAGGATGGGCGCGTCGATGCCGGCCTTCACACAGGCATCGCGGAAGCGGAAAAAGGTCTCGGCCTCGAAGAAGAACTGGGTGATCGCCGCATCGGCGCCGGCGTCGATCTTGCATTTCAGCCAGTCGATATCGGCCTGCGTGTCGGCCGCTTCGGGATGTTTTTCCGGGTAGGCGCCGACGCGGATCGTGAAATCGCCCCGCGCGGCCAGCGCCGAGATCAACTCGCAGCTGTCGGCGAAGCCCTCGGGATGGGGGACAAAGCCCGCCGCCCCCTTGGGCGGGTCGCCGCGCAGCGCCACGATCTCGCGCACACCGGCCCGGGCGAAGCCGTCGGCGATGGCCAGCGTCTCGTCGCGGCTGGCATCGACGCAGGTCAGATGCGCCGCCACGTTCAGGCCGGATGTCTTGTGCAGCGTGGCCACCGCGTCGCGAGTCAACTCGCGCGTGGTGCCGCCGGCGCCATAGGTGACGGAAACGAAGTCGGGTTCGAGCGGGCTCAGCACCTGCACCGTTTCCCACAGGCGGAAGGACGCGTCGAGAGAGCGGGGCGGGAAGAACTCGAAAGAAACGGAAGGCGGAGTCATGGTGGCCGGTCCTCGGGTTGTGAGTGGTTTCCCTCTTGTCGCACCAGCACAAAAATGAGACAACTTCATAAAATTCATGGTTTGAATGAGGCTGGCTAATAATGCACATCGATTTCCGCCATCTGCGCACGATCCGTGCGATCCATCAGGCCGGCGGTTTGGCCAAGGCTGCCGATCAGCTACACATCACCCAGTCGGCGCTGAGCCATCAGATCAAGGGGCTGGAGGATCAGGCGGGGGTGGAGCTTTTCGTTCGCCGGTCGAAGCCGCTGCGGTTGTCGGCGGCGGGAATGCGGCTCCTGCGGGTGGCCGAGAAGGTGCTGCCCGAGATCGAGGCGCTGGAGGCCGAGTTCGACGGGCTGCGACAGGGCAGTGCCGGGCGGCTTCATATCGCCATCGAATGCCACGCCTGTTTCGAATGGCTTTTCCCGGTGCTGGAGCGGTTCCGCAAGAGCTGGCCGGAGGTGGATGTGGACATCCGCCCCGGTCTGGCCTTCGACGCGCTGCCGGCCTTGCAGAAGGAAGAGGTGGATCTGGTGGTTTCCTCCGATCCCGAGACGCTGGACGGGGTCGAGTTCCGTCCGCTTTTCGATTATGAACCGCTCTTCGTCGCGGCCGCCGGCCATTCGCTGGCCTCCAAACCCTTCATCGAGGCCGAGGATCTGCGCGGCGAGACGCTGATCACCTATCCGGTGGAACGCAGCCGGCTGGATGTCTTCACCGAGCTTCTGACGCCCGCGCGGGTGGAGCCGCGTGCAGTGCGGCAGGTGGAGCTGACGGCGGTGATCCTGCTGTTGGTGGCCTCCAACCGGGGGGTGGCGGTGCTGCCCGACTGGGTGCTGCGCGAACAGCGCACCAGTACCGACTACATCACCCGCCCGCTTACCGAAAACGGGGTGACGAAACGGCTTTACGCCGCGATCCGCGCCGCAGATGGCGAAAAGCCTTTCATGGCGCATCTGCTGCGGCTGGCGCGGGAAATTCCCCTGCGCCTGCAACGGGCGCCGGCGCATGCGGGCTGAGGCATTCTGCCCGGGTGAATATCTCTGTTCCCGCAGCAAATTTCGTTGTA
>JAUIBJ010000746.1 GCA_030428025.1 Alphaproteobacteria bacterium | reverse complement strand
GAATTTCATCTCAATCCCCATCGCGAGGGCGCGTTCGACCGGCTCGAGGTGCCCGCGACCGCGCCCGAAACCGTGCGCTTCCGTCTGCGCCCGGGCGAGATCACGCTTGAGGCCGAGGGGGTGGAGCCCCTCACCCGGCCCTGGACCGTGGCCGCCGATGGCGCGGGTCTGCGCATCTTCGCCCATTCCCGTGCGCGGGAAGCGGGCATACCGGTACGGTTCCGGCTGCGCGAAATCCGGCTGGAGCAGCGCCCCGGCGCGCCCTTGCCCGCGCCCGAGCCCGTCCCGGGGGTTGCGCCTCTGCCGGTGGAGACGGTCTTCGACGGCCGCGAAAGTGCTGCGTGGGAGCCCATCGGCGTGGCCGGCGGGAATTTCGAGGCCTTCGCCCGCTACGAGGGCGGCGCACTGCGCATCGACGTGCCCGAGGGCAACTGGTGGGGCAAGACCGGGCTGATGTCGGTCGACCCGCTGGTCAAGCTCAACGAGCGGGTCTGGACGACGCCCACAAGGGTCACGCTTCAGCTTGAGACCGACCGACCGCAGAACCTGAATTTCGCCCTGTCGACCCGGCGATTGGCGGATATCTGGCAGGATCACAAGGCCTGGATCAACCTGTCGCGGCAGCCCGACGCCAATCGCTGGAGCCTGTCGATGCGCTCCAGCCCCTACAGCAGCTGGAGCCGAGAGATCGACGGGGACTGGATGGATGCAAACTGGGACGGCCGGCTGGTGATCGAGATGGGCGCCGAATGGGGTGCGGTCGAAATCCCCGGCGGGCCGCGCATCCGGGGGCCTCTGCCGGTGGGTGACGGATATCACCTCTATGCCGTGGTGCAGGCGCATGCCCCGTTCGACGGGGGCGCGGCCGAGCTCGACCTGAAGACGGTCACCGTCGGGCTGGTGACGCCCGACGGCATGACTGCCGCCGACCGCTGGCGGCTGCTGGACGACGACGCCTTCGACGCCGGGGCGTTTCTCGACGATCTTGCGGAGTTCGAAGGAGTGGAGCCATGAGACGGGTCTGGATCGGGATATGCGCGGCGCTCCTGCTGCTGGCAGGCACGTCGGCGATGGCTGAAACCGCGCGCGAGGCTTATAACCGGCTGTTGACCGAGATGCGCCAGGACCAGCGGGTCAAGTTCCGCGACGATCCCACCGACGTGACCGGCAAGAGCTGGGAATTCGCGAAATCGGTGATGGGGCTGATGGGGGTCAACCCCAACTGGGCCGATGCAGGCGATTTCGCCCGCACCGTCGCCGCCGAGGGCCCGTCGGTGGAAAACGCCTTTCCGGTGGCGATCAAGGCGATTGCCACCAATTTCGCTCCCGAGGCCTTTCAGAAAAGGCTGGAGAAGATGGACGGCACCAAGCTTGTGGAACTGGCCGAAACGCTTGGGGTCAACGTCACCGAGGATCTGAAGGCATCGACCAAGAGCCTCCAGCGCCTGGTGCTGGAGCACATGACCGAAACCTCCGCCAAGGTCGCCTCGGAAGGCGTGGACAGCGGCGCCGGAAATGCCGCCGTGCTGGCCTTCGTCGAGGTGCTGAACAAGGCCTGCCCGCCCTGCGACACCGCCTACAAGGGTGTGGAACTGGCCAGCGAGGCGGCGCTTTACACCCGCAACGCCTTCGAGAACAACCAGACGCAATCGCTGTTTCAGAACATCGAACGGAACGACTATACCAAGCAGGAATTCCTGACGATCTTCAAGAAAAGCACCTCCTATTACAACGAGGCGCGCCGGGCGCTGGCGGCCTATCACCGCTCGCAGGGCAAGCCGCCGCCGACCGATGTGGAACTAGAGGAATACATCTATGCCCGCTATCAGCGCTGGCGCGAGGACAAGAGGGAGCGGCAGGAAGAGGCGGCGATCCTTGAAAAGGCCTTCGAGCATTTCGACAAGCTGCAATATTACGAGTTGGAGAAGATGTTCGGCAAAGGCGGCGTCGAAAGCTACGCTGAAAAGTATCAGGCGGCCTATCTCGACCTCTATCGCCGGATGGTCGCGCTGCGCGGCGACGGCTATTGGCCGCCGGGCCCCGACAACGGCCGCGACACCGTGCGCCGCGAAGTGGCGCGGCTGCTGAAATTGTGGAAATCGGGCGAGATCGGCGTCGCCGAACTGCGCCATGAAATGCAG
>JAUIBJ010000745.1 GCA_030428025.1 Alphaproteobacteria bacterium | reverse complement strand
CGCTCGAGTTCGTGCAGGTGCTGGAAACCTCCGACGTGCCGGGCGGAGTGGTGAACATCCTCACCGGGTCCCACACCGACCTCGCCCCGCACCTCGCCGGCCACGCGGATGTGGACGCCGTCTGGTCTTTCTCCTCCTCCGATATCTCCGGTGAGGTGGAACGGGCGAGCGCCGGCAACCTGAAGCGTACATGGGTCAACAACGGCCTGGCGCGCGACTGGTACGGCGCGGAGGGCGAGGCGCGCGAATTCCTCGACCAAGCCACGGAGGTCAAAACCGTCTGGGTGCCCTACGGCGAATAGGTGCCCCGCGCGTCCGCCTTCTCCCTCAACCCCAGGATATAGCGGCTGAACGCATCATCCTCGCCTTCCAAAAGCTCCGGCAGGGCCGCGCGGAAATCGGGGCGGTGGAGCCAGTCGATCATGTCATCTTCCCACGACAGCCAGCGGCGGCGTGCGTCGCCCTGAAGGTGGTCGGAATGCAGGATGATGAAGGCCTTCTCGAAAAGCGAGACCAGCATCTCGAAGATGATATCGCGGCGTTCGCGCTGTTCGTCACTGAGCGGTGTTTGCGGGGTCGAGCGGCTCATCAGGAGCAGGTCGGCATTGTCCATCGCGAGCCGCAGGAAGTTGTCGTATTCCTCGCTGAGATTGCGGTGAAGCTCGTGTTCCTCGTTGATCCGCCGCAGCCGTTCCTCGCGGAGGATCACCCAGATCGCGATCGGAAAGCCGAGCACGGTGACGACATAGCTGAGACCTTCGAGCCATTGCATCAGCATGGGGGCGGTCCTTCCTGTGGGGCGATGCCGGACAGGATAAAGCGTTTCGCGAAAAACTGAAACTGATGGCTCAGGTCAAAGGCGAAACGCGTTAGGCAGGCAGCGCCCACCGGGCAATGGCGCGATTCAAAACGGCTTGAACGTAAGCTCATAGACCGTGTCGCCCGGCGAGGCCGGGTTGGTGGCGGTGCCGTGCCCGTCGGCCCAGAGCTGCCCGGCCAGCAGCTTGCGCGTCTTCTTGCCGCTTTCGCTGATCCGGAAATACTCGATCTCGAAGGCGCCGCCATCGCCACCGTCGAAATGGCCCCGAATGAATTCCGAAGACGACGCGGTGTGCATGCAGGACAGAACCGTGCCCTTCTTCGCGATATCGAAACGGCGCTCGAAGGCGGTGATCTCGCCGCCCCCGACGGGAAAGTCGAAGGTGATCAGGTTGTCGGTATATTCCACGCAGTCATCGACCTTCCGCGGCGCCTTGTAGCGCACCCATTTCGCCGTGCGGGTCCGTCGGTTGCCCACCGCATATTTCGGGGGCAGCCCGGCGACATTGACGAGATAGCAGTCTTCGAGCTGGTCGAAGGCGGATCGGCCGTTGTCCAGGCGCACATCGAACGGCCCCGGCGCGCCTTCGGCACGAAGCCCGGGCGCGGTCTTCAACTGGTCGATCAGGGCCGGAACCTCGCCCACCAGCAGCACCAGCGTCGTGGGGTTGTTGGGCAGGGTGGTCACGCTGCGGCTCCATGTGCCGACGCTCAGGGTCATGTCCTGCGGGCTCTCGGTGTCCAGCGCCCAGGCCGGCTCGATGAAGGCCAGCGCAAGGCCCCGGTCCGTCCAGAGGGCGAGGAGGGTGCCGCCCCTGTCGGTGGGCGTGGCGATCTGGCAGAAATCGGCACTGCCGTCGTCATTGCCGTCCACCGCGCCGCCCTCCCATCCCGGCACGGTGATTGGCGCGGTGTAGCCGCTTTGCTGCGCTGCCGAGGCGCAGGGCAGGATGGCCGCCACAGCGGCCAGCAGGCATGTCAGGTATCGGTGCATTCGTCCCCCTCCGGCTGTTTCGGCTCAAGTCTGCCGCCTGCACCAAGGGGGCCTCAATGACCTCGGTCAACCGGAGGCGCGCTGGCGATCTGTGCCGGCCCGCCCCCACACCCAGCAAAAAAACCCCCGCCGTCATGGGCGGGGGCAAGGTGAGCGCCTGCTTCAGGCCACAGGCACCGGCGGTGTTCTTTTTCGTTGGGTGGGGTCTCTAGTTGGGCCGCTCGCCCATTTCCGCGCGGATCTGCTGGCGGAAGACGTCGATGGGCACCTTTTTTCCCTCGCGCTTGATGCACCAGTAGGTCCAGCCGTTACAGCTGGGCGCGCCTTCCAGCGCGGCGCCG
>JAUIBJ010000744.1 GCA_030428025.1 Alphaproteobacteria bacterium | reverse complement strand
TTCTCGCTCAGTCGCCGCCGCACCGCGCCGCCCAGAAGCACCAGCAGGAAGCTGGGCAGAAGGCCGGTGAGCAGGATGGAGGGCATGGGCGCAGGGTCCGGTCGGTTTCCGGGCCCTCTTGCCGAAACCAAGGGAAAGGGTAAAGCGGCATTTGCCCGTTGCCGGGCTGCTGAGCCGTGCTAGGCTCGCGCCGGACCCCAAAAGGAGAGCATGCGCATGCGCCCGACCGTTCTGGCCGCCTGTCTGGCGGCAATGCCTCTTTCCGCCGCCGCCCAGGGCTGTTTCGGTACCGGCCTGCCGCTCTTTCATTGCGAAAGCGGGGGCAAGGCGGTGGATCTCTGCCTGCAGGGCGATGTGGTGCTCTACCGCTTCGGGCCCGCGCAGGGCGCGGCAGAGCTGCTGTTGGGCCGCAAGGTCGGCGAGGTGCACATGCGACCCTGGAACGGGATCGGCCGTCATCTGTGGGAGGAGGTGACGCTGTTCAACGGCGCCTACAGCTACGGGATCAACTACAGCATCGACCGGCTGGCCGAGGGGGAGCCGCAGGTCGCAGGTGGCGTGACCGTGCGCCAGGGCGACAAGACCCTCGCCGATCTGACCTGCGCCGCGGGCAGCGTCACGGTGCATGACTTCTATCCCATCTTCGAGGCCAAGGAGGCGGCGGGCCAGTGCTGGAACCGCGAAAGCTTTGCCTGGGGGGCGTGTTGACCGCGATGCAGACGCTGATGTCGATCGAGACGCGGGGGCCGGGGCTTTACGAGATCACCGGCGAGGTGGCCGGCTGGCTGGACCGCGCGGGCGCCGGAGAGGGGCTGCTCACGCTTTTCATCCGCCATACCTCGGCGAGCCTTCTGATTCAGGAAAACGCCGACAGGGACGTCCAGCGCGACCTGCAGGCCTTCTTCACCCGCCTGGTGCCGCCGACGACGGACCCTGCGATGGGTTATATCCGCCATCGCAGCGAAGGCCCCGACGACATGCCCGCCCATATCAAGGCGGCGATGATGCCGGTCAGCCTGCAAATCCCGGTTGCCGCAGGACGCATGGCGCTTGGCACATGGCAGGGGATCTATGTGTTCGAGCACCGCGACGCCCCGCATCGGCGGCAGGTTGCCGCGCATTATTCGGCGATGTGAGCGGTAACCAGATTTGCATTGCCGGCCCCCGGTTTCTGGATATAACGCGACTCGGGGCAAGTTCGCCCCTGTCTCGCCGTGCCATTCGGGCACGGCCACAGTCGAATAGGACTTTAAACATGACCGAAGCAACCACCAAGACCCCGCTCACCGAAGAGCAGAAACAGCGCCGTCGGGCCGGCCGCGTCCTGGCCTTCGCGCTGTTCAGCGCGAACTATCAGGCCGAGAACCCCGGAGCGGACAAGGAGGCCCGCAAGGCCGCCTGGAAGACCGCCCGCAAGGGGCACACCAAGATCGCCATGAAGGCGCTCAGGCAGCTGGAGCGCAAGGGCTTTGCCCTGAGCGCGCCGATGCCGGCGGAAGCCGCCGAATAAACCCGGCGCACGCAAGCGTTCCGGCCCCGGCCCGCCGAAAGGCGTCGCAGTCCGGGGTCGGAAAATGGGCATCCCTGCCACGGTATCTAGCGCTGCGAAATCTTCTCTACCCAAAACTTTGCGGCTGTCCTATAGTGGATGCGGTAAGTGGGCCGAAGACCCACGACAATGTGAGGCAGAGAAGAAGGGGGCTGGGGCGATGCGGTGCCCGTTTTGCGGGAATATTGACACACAGGTGAAGGACTCTCGACCGGCCGAGGATCACGTTTCGATCCGGCGCCGGCGCTTCTGTCCTGCCTGCGGCGGCAGGTTCACCACCTATGAGCGGGTGCAGCTGCGCGATCTGGTGGTGGTGAAGTCGAACGGGCGGCGCGAGGATTTCGACCGCGACAAGCTTGAACGCTCGATCCGGATCGCGCTGCAGAAGCGCCCGGTGGAGCCCGAGCGCGTGGAGCAGATGATCTCCGGCATCGTGCGGCGGCTGGAGAGCTTGGGCGAGACGGATATCCCGTCGAAGGTGGTGGGCGAGATCGTCATGGAAAGCCTCGCCCGGATCGACACCGTGGCCTATGTGCGCTTTGCCAGCGTCTACAAGAACTTCCAGGCGGCGGATGATTTCGACAAGTTCGTCAGCGAATTGCGCCCCGAT
>JAUIBJ010000060.1 GCA_030428025.1 Alphaproteobacteria bacterium | reverse complement strand
TCGAAGGGCTTGAGGACCGGCAGATCGGTGCCATTCGGGATCACGCGCATCTCAGGTGCTTCCGTATCCGGGGATCTTCAGGCCGCGTTCCCAGCGGTGCATCATCCATACGAGAATGCCCACCAGACCGATATAGGCGACGAAGAGCAGCAGCATGGTGGGGTTCTGGGCCGAGGGGTAGTCGGACCAGATCGAAACGCTTTCATAAAGCAATTCCGGCACCGCAATGGCATAGGCCTGCGTTGTGGTCTTGACCAGGTTCACCAGATTGTTGTTCAGCGCGGGCAGGCAGATGCGCAGGGATAGCGGGAAGACCACGTAGGAGAAGGTCTGCGTGCGGGTGAAGCCCAGCGATTCCGACGCCTCGACGGTTGAGTCCGGCACCGCCTCCAGCCCGGCGCGGAAGATCTCGACGTTGAAGGCGCCGGCGAAGAACGACAGCGAGATGATCGCCCAGCCCACGTTGGAGATGATCGGCACCTCGAGCCAGCCGTCGGGGCTGTAGGAGGGGGTGAACTGGCCCAGGGCGAAATAGAAGAACAGCAGCTGCACCATCGGCGGCGTGTTTCGGAAGAACTGGATATAGCCCTGCACCAGCGCCCGCACGACCCGGTTCTTCATGCCCAGAAGCCACACGCCGACCACGCCGATCACGACCGAAAAGATGACGCAGGCCACCGATAGCCAGACGGTATAGTACAGGCCGGAGAGAATCCGGCCTGTCTGTTTGGGCTCATAGAGCCAAATGAAGTTCCAGCGCGGGTATTCGGCCGCGAGGTCCTGGAAATAGCCCGCGATGTCGATCATTCAGGGCTCACTCGTCGGCCAGATGATCTTTCGACTTCTCGTGCATGTTCTCGAGATAGGCGGTGGGCTTGATGCCCCATTTCTTCTCGAGCTCGATCAGCGTGCCGTCGCGGTGCCAGTTGTACTGCATGCCGGACATGAAGCGGCCGAAGACGCAATTCTCTTCCTCTTTCGGCACGGCGAGGCCCCAGGGGCTGTCATCCTCCGACGCGAGCGGCATCTCGAACTCGTCCCAGTTGCCCGAAGCGAGGTCGGAGCCGATCGAGCTGTCGTCGTAGAGGAAGGCGATGCATTTCTTGTCCCGCAGCGCCTGCTTGGCCTCGGCAGTGCCGGCGAAGGCGACGATCTCGGCATTGTAGCGGTCTTCCACGAGCTTGTTGTAGAAGGCGCCCTGCACGCCGCAGACCGGCTTGCCGTCAAGATCGGACCATTCTGTCAGGCCCAGCGCCTTGGGGGCCATGATGTTGGTGCCCGAGGTATAGTAGTTGGGGCCGACGATGCCCACGATCTCGCGCCGGTCGGGGCGGTCGGTCATGGTGGCGATCATCAGGTCGATCTGCCCCTGTTCGAGGAACTGCATGCGGTTGGAGGCCACCACCGGGGTCATTTCCAGTTCAACCCCCATCGTGTCGGCCACGTCCTGCGCCATGTCGGCCTCCATGCCGACGATGTTGCCGTCGGTGTCGCGGAAGCCCCAGGGCTTGTAATCGGCCTTGACGCCGACGATCAGCTTGCCGCGTTCCATGACCTTGTTCCAGCGCTCGTTGGTGCATTCGGCGGCCTGGGCCAGGCTGCCCAGCGCGGTAGAGAGGGCCAGCGCGGCCATGGTGAGGGTGGCTGTCTTGCGTGCGGTCATGAGTGTTTTCTCCCTGTCGTTTCGGTCTGCCGGGTCTCAACGCCGGCGATCCGGTCGGTTTTCGGTCCCGACTTGCTACAAGCCAAAACCGGCAGGGGCAAGTTTTTTACCATTTGGACAGATCGGAAAAGGCCGCCCCGGGCCCCGGCCCGGGGGGCCGCCGTTTCGCCGGACCGCCGGCGCGAATACCGAAAACGCATGTCGCGAAAATAGGAAAAAACGTCGCGCTGATTTGCTTTGCCTGTCGGAATCGGGTTAGCTTTCTCCCTCAGGTGGTTCGCTTTGTCTCGCGTCCGCCGCAACAGAAGGGCAACAACGAGGCACCATGGCGCCGAGGCGGACTGCCCCTTCGGTTCTCTTGGTGTCCAATCAGGAGGGAACCCGTGTTCAAGAAAATCATGATGCCGGTCGATCTGGCGCATCAGGGAGATCTGAAGAAGGCCCTGGCCTGCGCGGCCGACCTTGCCAGTCACTACGGTGCCGAGATCGTCTATGTCGGCGTCACCGCGGCCGCCCCCAGCGCGACCGCGCACAACCCCGAGGAGTTCGACGCCAAGTTGAAGGAGTTCGCCGCAGGGCAGGGCAGGGAGCACGGCGTCACCGCATCGTCGAAGACGGTCCTGTGCCACGATCCGACGACAGATGTGGACGACGCCATCGTCAAGGCCGCCAAGGACACCGGCGCCGATCTGGTGGTGATGGCCAGCCACGTGCCCAACGTGCTCGACATCGTCTGGCCGTCCAATGGCGGGCGCGTGGCCGAGCATGTCGACTGCACCGTGATGGTGGTCAGAAGCTGACCGGCCCGGACGGGCGCATAAAGGGACAGACAAAAACAACAGGATAGGGAGGCCGCAAATGGCCGAGGAAACGACAAACCAGGGAATCCCGAGGCCGGAAGGCAACGCGGATCTCATTCAGACCGATTATGAGATCGGTCAGGACAACATCCAAACCAAGGTGGGGCCCTTCGGGCTCGACATCCACAACCCGGTCTTCGTGATCTCGGGGCTGGTGATCATCGCCTTCGTGGCCTATGCGCTGGCCGCGCCCACGCAGGCGGCGGAATTCTTTGGCTGGCTGCGCCCGGCACTGACCAGCACCTTCGACTGGTTCTTCCTGTGGTCGGCCAACATCTTCGTGCTGTTCTGCCTGGTGTTGATCGTCTCGCCCTACGGTTCGGTGCGGCTGGGCGGTACGGATGCGCGACCCGATTACGGCTATACCGGCTGGTTCGCCATGCTGTTTGCCGCCGGCATGGGCATCGGGCTGATGTTCTTCGGCGTGCTGGAACCCGTCTATCACATGGCGATTTCCGAACCGCTGGGCGTGCCCAGCCCAATCGCAGAAGACGGCAGCATCATCGAGGCCAATGTCGATGCCGCCCGAAGGATGGGCCTGGCCGCCACCTCGTATCACTGGGCGCTACACCCCTGGGCGATCTATGCGGTGGTGGCGCTCGCGCTGGCACTGTTTTCCTACAACAAGGGCCTGCCGCTGACCATCCGCTCGGCCTTCTACCCGATCTTCGGTGAACGGGTCTGGGGATGGACCGGCCATATCATTGACACGCTGGCGGTCTTCGCGACGCTTTTCGGCCTCGCCACCTCTCTGGGCTTCGGCGCGCAACAGGCAAATGCCGGTCTGGAACACATCTACGGCCTGCCCAACAACACAACGGTTCAGGTGATCCTGATCATCGCCATCACCGGCGTGGCGCTCATTTCGGTGCTGCGCGGGCTTGACGGGGGCGTGAAGGTGCTGTCGGAAATCAACATGGTGATCGCCCTTCTGCTCCTGCTCTTCGTGCTGTTCGCGGCCGGCGTGGGCGGCATTCTGAGCGATTTCGTGGCCGGACTGGGCGCTTATCTGCGCGAGGTGGTGCCTCTGTCGAACCCGCATGGCCGCGACGATACCGGCTACATGCAGGGCTGGACCGCCTTCTACTGGGCCTGGTGGATTTCCTGGTCGCCCTTCGTGGGCATGTTCATCGCCCGCGTCAGCCGGGGCCGAACGGTGCGCGAATTCGTCACCTGCGTGCTGATCATTCCGTCGCTGGTCTGTCTGCTTTGGATGGCCGTGTTCGGCGGCGCTGCGATCGATCAGGTGCTGACCGATCCCGCCGGCAGCGCGGTCAAGGCGCAGGTTATCGACAGTTACAACCCGCCGCTGTCGCTTTTCGCGATGCTGGAGGGGCTGCCGCTGTCCTCGATCACGTCCACGATCGGGATCATTCTGGTGATCGTCTTCTTCGTCACTTCGTCGGACTCCGGTTCGTTGGTGATCGACACGATCACCGCCGGCGGCAAGGTCGACGCGCCGGTGCCGCAGCGGGTGTTCTGGTGCACCTTCGAGGGTCTCGTGGCCATCGCGCTGCTGATCGGCGGGGGCCTTGGCGCGCTGCAGGCGATGGTGATCTCGACCGGCCTGCCGTTCACGGTGATCCTGCTGATGATCTGCTTTGCGATCTTCAAGGGCCTGATGAACGAAAAACGCGGCTGACGCCGCGACAGCACTGAACAGGAAGCCCCCCGGCTTGCAGTCCGGGGGGCTTTGTTGTTTTGTCGGCGCAGCGCAAGGCCAGTGGAGGGGCGGCAATGCCGGACCAACTCGATCTTGAATTCGTGCGGGCGCAGTTTCCCGCCTTCTCGGAACCGTCTTTGGCGGGCCAGGCGTTTTTCGAGAACGCCGGCGGCTCCTATGCCTGCGCCCCGGTCATAGAGCGGCTTGAGCGGTTCTATCGCCAGCGCAAGGTGCAGCCCTACGGGCCTTACGAGGCCAGCCGCCTGGGTGGCGAGGAGATGGACGAGGCGCGCACGCGGCTGGCCGCGATGCTGGGGGTGGAGACGGAGGAACTGAGCTTCGGCCCCTCGACCACCCAGAACACCTATGTTCTGGCCCAGGCGTTCCGCGAATGGCTGGGCAAGGGCGACGCGATTGTCGTAACCGATCAGGACCACGAGGCCAATTCCGGCCCCTGGCGGCGTCTGGCCGAGGCGGGCATCGAGGTGCGGGAATGGCGGATCGACCGCGACACCGGACTTCTGCGGCTCGACGAGCTTCATACGCTGCTCGACGACCGCGTGCGGCTGGTCTGTTTCCCGCATTGCTCGAACATCGTCGGCGCCGTCAACCCGGTGACCGAGATCACCGCCGCCGCCCATGCCTCGGGCGCCTTCGTCTGCGTCGACGGGGTGTCCTATGCGCCGCACGGGTTTCCAAACGTGGGCACGCTGGGGCCGGATATCTATCTGTTCTCGGCCTACAAGACCTATGGCCCCCATCAGGGGATCATGGTGATCCGCAAGGAACTGGGCCGGCTTCTGCCCAATCAGGCGCACTGGTTCAACGCCGATGTGCTCTACAAGCGCTTCACCCCCGCCGGACCCGATCATGCGCAGGTGGCGGCCAGTGCCGGGATGGCCGATTACTACGATGCGCTTGCCGCCCATCACGGCATCGAGGGCACGCCCGCCAAGCGGACCGCCGCCGTGCACGACCTGTTCCGCGCCCATGAGACCGCGCTGTTGCAGCCGGTGCTGGACTTTCTTGCGTCCCGCAATTCGGTGCGGCTGATCGGGCCGCGCGAGGCGGCGGCCAAGGCGCCCACGGTGGCGGTGGACCTGCCCGGCCCCGGCGCCGAGGCGGCGGCGGAACTGGCCCGGCACGGCATCATGGCAGGGGGCGGCGATTTCTACGGCTCGCGGCCGCTGCAGGCGATGGGCGTGGACCTGAAGAAGGGTGTGCTGCGCCTCAGCTTCGTGCATTACACCACCCGCGCCGAGACGGATCGGCTGATCGACGCGCTGGACGCCGTCCTGTGATCCGCTAGATCGCCTTCTGCGTAACCCAGAGCAAAGAGGCGCATTGATGAGCGGAAAGAAACCGACCTTGCTCTGGCTGCGGCGCGACCTGCGCCTGAGCGACCATCCCGCACTGCTGGCGGCGATCGCGCGCGGCGGGCCGGTGATTCCCGTCTTCATTCGCGACGAAACGGTGGACGCGCTCGGGGCCGCGCCGAAATGGCGGCCGGCTCATCCTGCGCTCGGGCGATGCGCTGGCAAGCCTTCGCGCGCTGGCGGAAGAGACCGGGGCGGGGGGCGTTCTCTGGACAAGGCTCTACGATCCTCTGGCGATCGCGCGCGACAGCACCGTGAAAAAGGCTCTGAAGGAGGACGGGCTGGAGGCCGAAAGCCACCCCGGCCACGTGCTTTTCGAGCCGTGGACGGTCGAGACCAAGACCGGCGGCTATTACAAGGTCTACACGCCCATGTGGCGCGCGGTGCGGGGGCGCGACGTTGGGGCGGCGGAACCGGCACCCTCGTCGCTCTCGCCCCCCGACAGCTGGCCCGAAAGCGAGGCGCTCAAAAACTGGCAGATGGGCCGTGCCATGAACCGCGGCGCCGAGGTCTGCCACCCGCATCAGCGCGTGGGCGAGGAGGCCGCGCAGGGCCGGCTGGGCTGGTTCATGGCCCACGCGGTGGGCGATTACCGCCAGCACCGCGACCTGCCCGCCGAGGATGGCTGTTCGGGCCTGTCGGAAAACCTGACCTATGGCGAGATATCCCCGCGCCAATGCTGGCATGCGGGCTGGCGGGCGGTGCAGGAGGGGGGCAAGGGGGCCGAGACCTGGCTGAAGGAACTGGTCTGGCGCGAGTTCGCCTATCATCTCACGTATCATTCTCCCCGGATCGCCGACCGCAACTGGCGCGAGGGCTGGGAGCGGTTTCCGTGGAACGACAACGAGGACCGCAAGGCGGTGCTGCGCTGGAAGCAGGGCCGCACCGGCATCCCCTTCGTCGATGCCGCCATGCGCGAAATGTACGTGACCGGAAAGATGCACAACCGGGCGCGGATGATCGTGGCCTCCTACCTGACCAAGCACATGCTGACGCACTGGCGCATCGGTCAGCGGTGGTTTCAGGATTGCCTGACCGACTGGGACCCGGCCAGCAACGCGCTCGGCTGGCAATGGGTGGCGGGCTCCGGCCCTGACGCCGCGCCCTATTTCCGCATCTTCAACCCCGATACGCAGGCCGAGAAATTCGACCCTGACGGCACCTATCGGCGCCGCTGGATCGCGGAAGGTCAAGAACGCCCGCCGAAAACGGCGCTGACTTTCTTCGATGCGGTGCCGAAAAGCTGGAACCTATCGCCCGACGACGCCTATCCCGATGCGCCACTGGTTGGCCTGTCGGAGGGGCGCGCGCGGGCGCTCGAAGCCTATGAGGACCGCGACTTTTGAAACCCCTGCCAAAGCCTTTCGAAACCGGCTACGACCGGGTTCCGCGCCCCGACGTGCCCCCCGTCCTGACCGACACCGCCGGCGAGCCGAGCCTGCCGCGCTATTTCGCCGCCTGTTTCGACATGGCCCGCTCCTTGCGCGCCGGGCGGCTGGATGTGGAATTGGCCGATGGCCGCGTCTTCCGCGCCGAAGGCGCGCGGCCCGGCCCCGCCGCCCGCATCGTCATTCACGACCCGGACGTCTTTGCCCGAACGGTACGCGAAGGGTATCTGGGCTTTTGCGAGGCCTATCTGGAGGGGGGCTGGTCGACGCCCGACCTTCAGGCCTTCATGGACCTGCTGACCAGTGGCAACGACACGCTATATGACGGCTATCCCGGCCAGGCTCTGCTGCGCTGGCTGGAACGGCTCCGCCACCGGCTGCGCGACAATTCCCGAGCCCAGGCGCGGCGAAACATCTCCTATCACTACGATCTGGGCAACGAGTTCTACCGTCTCTGGCTGGACGAGACGATGACCTATTCCAGCGCGCTTTTCCGCCATGGGCAGGAAAGCCTTGAGGCGGCGCAGATCGCCAAATATGCCAGCCTGGTTGACCGGATGGGGGCGAAACCGGGCGATCATGTTCTCGAGATCGGCTGCGGATGGGGCGGGTTCGCGGAATATGCCGCGAAGGAGCGCGGGCTGCGGGTGACCGGGCTTACCATCAGCCGCGCGCAATACGCCTATGCGCAGGAGCGGATCGAACGGGCGGGTCTGTCGGATCGGGTGCGGATCAAGCTGCAGGACTATCGCGACGAGGGCGGCCAGTACGACGGCATCGCCAGCATCGAGATGTTCGAGGCGGTGGGCGAGAAGTACTGGCCCACCTATTTCGAGACGCTTCGCGCGCGGCTGCGCCCAGGAAGGCGGGCCACGTTGCAGGTGATCACGGTGGGCGACGCGCGGTTCGAAACCTACCGCAGCAGCGTGGATTTCATCCAGAAATACATCTTTCCCGGTGGCATGCTGCCCAGCCCAACGGCATTGCGGACCGAGATCGAGAGGGCGGGGCTGGAGGTGCTGGGTTCGGTCGAGTTCGGTGAGAGCTACAGCCGGACGCTCCGGCGCTGGCATGAAAGCTTCAACGCCCGGTGGGAGGAGGCCGCGCGCATGGGGTTCGACGCGCGCTTCCGCCGGATGTGGAATTTCTATCTGACCTCTTGTGCTGCCGCCTTCCGTGGAGGAAACTGCGACGTGACCCAGATCACCATGTCCAGACCCGGATAGACGTATGCGCCCCACCGAACGGATGCCCACTGCGGGCAAGCTTGTTTCCGCCATCGGTCTGGCAGGGCTGGCTTGGTATGCCAGCCAGATCGTCAAGGCGATCTGGCCCGTCGAGGAAAGTTTCGGCCTGTTCAGCGAGTATTGTGGACTGGTGGGGCTGATCGTCGGCTGGGTGGTGATGGGCAAGCGGCTGGGGCGCGGTTACATGCAGGGGATCAGCGCGGGGCTCACCGCGCTTTTCGCGCTGCTGTTCTGGCTGTTTCTCACGCTCTCCTTCTACGAGATGATCGGCCGCTCGCTCGATCTGCGTTACAAGGGCCCGGTCGAGGCGATCATGGGCATGGTCGACATCGCCAGGGAATATGCCGAAAACGTCTATTACTGGCCGCTGATCGGCCTGCTGCTGGTGGGCGTGTTGGTGCTGGGGCTGGTGGGCGAGTTCGTGGCCCGCCGGGCGTCGTGACGGAGATGCACGCGGTTTTCGTGACAGGGCCGCTGGCCTGGCCGCCGCTGCTTGCCCTCGTTTCGGGCGGCCCGGTCGAGGAGGGCGCTGCGACCGCGCATCTGGTGGATGCCGGGCTGGGCGAGGCAGGCGATATCTGCTTTCCGCCGCTTCTGCCGGGTCCGGGGGCGCAGGCCAAGGGGCGGCTTGTGACGATCGGCGATCAGGCTCAGTTCGACAGGCTGTGCTATTTCGCCGGCGCCTTCGGCCGGGTGCCGGTGCCCAAGCATGTGGAAACCGCCGAAGGCCGTCGCGCGGCCGTGGCCTTCATGACGCCGGACGCGTCCGAGGCGCCGCCCGGCGAGCGCTGGGACGCGGAACGCTGGCAGGACCGCTGGGGCGCGGTGGCGCTGGCCGCCACCGAAGAGATCATGGGCTATCGAGGCCGCCTGCCGTCGGAAGAGCTGGGCTGGCGGATGCCGATGATCCTGTCGCGGGCCGCCTCGCGCGTGCAGGCCGCGCAGCCCGCGCCGGCCGACCTGCGCAGCCGCTTTCCCGCCGACGAGGTGGCGCAATGCGGGCGACGCGACAGCCATGCGGGGTATTTCCTCACCCGTGAATACGAGCTGCGCCAGCCCGCCCTGGCCAAACCCTCCGACAGCCCGCCGCTGCGGCGCGAGGTCTTCGTGGCCACCGATGCCGCGCTGGTGCTGCCCTACGATCCGGCGCGCGACCGGGTGCTGCTGGTCGAACAGTTCCGCATGGGCCCTTACGGGCGGGGTGACCCGCTGCCCTTCGTGCTGGAACCCGTGGCCGGGCGCATGGATGCGGGCGAGAGCCCCGAAGAGGCTGCCCGGCGGGAATGTCTGGAAGAGGCCGGCCTAAGCCTCGGGCGGCTCGAGCACATGACCAGCCACTATTGCTCGCCCGGTACCTCGACCGAGTTCTACCACTGTTTTCTGGGGCTGGCAGATCTGCCCGACCCGGGGCAGGGCCGCGGCGGGCTGGCCAGCGAGCACGAGGACATCCGCACCCATGTGCTGGACTTCGACCGGGCGATGGGGCTGGTGGAAAGCGGCGAGGCGAATGCCGGGCCGCTGGTGCTGATGCTTCTGTGGCTTCAGCGCGCCCGCGGCCGCCTGCGCGCGGCCGCTTGAGTTCCCGCGTCGCAGGTTCTAAGTCTGCACGGAAACAAGAGAGAAGGAGGCGGCATGCGCGTTGCTCGCGATTTGGCAGAGGCGATCGGAAACACCCCGCTGATCCGGCTGCGCCGTGCTAGCGAAGAGACCGGCTGCGAGATCTGGGGCAAGGCCGAGTTCCTCAATCCGGGCCAGTCGGTGAAAGACCGCGCCGCGCTCTACATCATCCGCGACGCGGTGGAGCGGGGCGTGCTGAAACCGGGCGGCACCATCGTCGAGGGGACGGCGGGCAATACCGGCATCGGACTGGCGCTGGTGGGGGCCTCGATGGGCTTTCGCACGGTGATCGTCATCCCCGAGACCCAGAGCCAGGAAAAGAAGGACATGCTGCGGCTGGCCGGTGCGGAACTGGTGCAGGTGCCCGCCGCTCCCTACAAGAACCCCAACAACTACGTGCGCTATTCCGGCCGGCTGGCCGAGAAACTGGATCGCCAGTCGGACGGGGGGGCGGTCTGGGCCAACCAGTTCGACAACGTGGCCAACCGCCGGGCGCATGCGCTGACCACCGGCCCGGAGATCTGGGAACAGACCGGCGGAAAGGTGGACGGTTTCGTCTGCGCGATAGGCTCGGGCGGCACCATCGCCGGCGTGGCCGAGGTGTTGCAGCCCAAGGGCGTGAAGGTGGCGCTCGCCGATCCGATGGGCTCGGGCATGTACACGCTTTTCCGCGACGGCGCGGCCAACGCGACCGGCAACTCGATCACCGAAGGGATCGGGCAGGGGCGGATCACCGCCAATCTGGAAGGCTTTGCGCCCGACATGCTCTATCAGATCCCGGACGAGGAGGCGCTGCCGGTGGTCTTTGACCTCTTGGAGCACGAGGGGCTTTGCCTGGGCGGCTCGTCGGGCATCAACGTGGCCGGCGCCGTCCGCATGGCGCGCGAGATGGGACCGGGCCACACCATCGTCACCGTGCTGTGCGATTACGGCACGCGCTATTCCTCCAAGCTCTTCAATCCCGAATTCCTGCGCGACAAGGGGCTGCCGGTGCCCG
>JAUIBJ010000743.1 GCA_030428025.1 Alphaproteobacteria bacterium | reverse complement strand
CTGGGAAGCTTCGTGACCGGCGATTTCGGCGCCTCGCTGGCCAATGGTGCCGATATCGGCACCGAGGTGGCCCGGCGCGCCTCGAATACCCTGACGCTTGCCCTCTGCACCGCGCTCGTCGCCGTTCCGCTGGCGATCTTCCTTGGGCTTCTGGCCGCCGTCCGGCCGGGCGGGATCGTCGACCGGGCGATCAGTTCGATCTCGCTCGCCCTCATTTCCTTTCCGGATTTCCTTGTCGCGGTGGTGCTGGTGACCATCTTCGCGGTCAAGCTCGGCTGGCTGCCCGCGATCGCGTCGATCCGGCCCAGCTATGACCTTGTGGACTGGATACGGGTTCTGATCCTGCCGGTGGCGGGCCTGACCTTCACCATTCTGGCGCATATGGTGCGCATGACCCGGTCGGCGGTGGTCAGCGTCCTGTCCAGCCCGGCCATCGAGATGGCGATCCTCAAGGGGGTGCCGCGCCGCCGGCTGCTGTTGCGGCACGCGCTGCCCAACGCGCTTGGCCCGATCATCAACGTTGTCGCCCTCAACCTCGCCTATCTGATCAGCGGGGTCGTGGTGATCGAGACCCTGTTCAATTTCCCCGGTCTTGGGCGCTACATGGTCGAGGGCGTCACCAACCGCGACGTGCCCATCGTGCAGACCTGCGCAATGATCTTCTGCTCAGTCTATGTTCTGCTCAACATGACCGCGGATATCCTCTCGATCGTCGCGAACCCCCGCATCCGTTACAGGAAATGATCGAAGAACCGCATAGCTGGCGCCAGGGTCTGCGCGACGCGGCGGGCGACCTGACCCTCGGGGTGTCCCTGTGCCTGCTGTTTCTTCTGGCGATCTTCTTCGTGGCCATCTTCGCCCAGTGGATCGCCCCCTACGACCAGGCCGAGATCCTGACCAACGAAAGCTTCGAGCCGCCCAGTGCAAGGATGTGGCTGGGCAGCGACTATCTGGGCCGCGACGTGCTTTCGCGCCTTCTCTACGGCGCGCAGGTGACGCTGTTCCTGGCCTTGACGATCACGTTTCTGTCTTTCTTCTCAGGGGTCGGGCTGGGCTTTCTTGCCGCTGCCTTCGGCGGCCGGGTGGACATGTGGATGAGCCGTCTCAACGATGCGCTGTTGAGCTTTCCGGCGCTGATGCTGGCGCTGATCGTGATCAACTCGCTGGGGTCGTCCTTTCCGGTGCTTATCGTCACCATCGCCTTCATCGACATGACGCGCGTCTATCGGGTGGCCCGGGCGCTTGCGGTGAACATCATGGTGCTGGATTATGTCGAGGCGGCGATCGTGCGCGGGGAAGGCAAGGGCTGGATCGTCTGGCACGAGGTGCTCCCCAATGCTCTGACCCCGCTTGCCGCGGAATTCGGCATACGCTTCACCTACACCATCCTTTTCATTTCGGCGCTAAGCTTTCTCGGCCTCGGCGTCCAGCCTCCCCAGTCGGACCTTGGCGTCATGGTGCGCGAGAACATGCAGGCCATTCTCTACGGGGAATTCACCACGCTCTATCCGGCCTTCGGCATCGCCCTTGTGGCCATCTCCGCGAATGTGCTGGTCGACTGGATGCTGCAGCGCTCCAGCGCGCAACTGCCCGAGGAGATTTGAGATGGAGGGCGCGCTGCTTCGGGTTCGCGATCTGGATGTCTCCGTGCGGGACAAGAAGGGCCGCGAGTTCAAGATCGTCGACGGCATCTCTTTTGACGTGAATCCGGGCGAGGTGGTCGCCCTCATCGGCGAAAGCGGGTCGGGCAAGACGACGATCTCGCTGGCCTGCATGGGCTATACGCGGCCGGGCTGCCATATCACCGGCGGGTCGGTGCATCTGGACGGCACCCCCGTGCTTGACCAGAGCCTGCCGCGCCTGCAGGAGCTGCGGGGACGCGAGATCACCTATGTGGCCCAGTCCGCCGCGGCCTCCTTCAACGGGGCGATGACCATTGACGCACAGGTCACCGAAATTCCGGTGATCACCGGTGCGATGACCCGCGAGGCGGCGCTGGCCAAGGCCGCGAGGCTCTACCTCGATCTCGGCCTTCCCGATCCCGACAATATCGGCAAGCGATATCCGCATCAGGTTTCGGGCGGCCAGTTGCAGCGCCTGATGGCCGCGATGGCGATGATCAGCGACCCGAAGCTTCTGATCCTCGACGAGCCGACCACGGCGCT
>JAUIBJ010000059.1 GCA_030428025.1 Alphaproteobacteria bacterium | reverse complement strand
GCAAATTCGACCGGATCGTGTCGGTCGGCATGTTCGAACATGTGGGCGTGCCGCATTACGACGAGTATTTCCGCACTGTCCGCCGTCTTCTGAAGGATGACGGCGTGGCGCTGATCCATACCATCGGGCGTTCGGATCCGCCGGGCACCACCAGCCCCTGGATCCTGAAGTACATCTTCCCCGGCGGCTATGTGCCGGCGATGTCCGAGACGATGAAATCGGTCGAGGCGCAGGACCTGTTTGCCACCGATGTCGAGGTCTGGCGGCTGCACTATGCCGAGACGCTGAAACACTGGCACGACCGGTTCATGGCCAATGTCGACAAGGCCCGCGAGCTTTATGACAACCGGTTCTGCCGGATGTGGCGCTACTATCTCGTCGCCTGCGAGTTGACCTTTCGCTATAACCGTCAGGTGGTGTTCCAGTTCCAGCTGACGCGCCAACAGGATGCAGTACCGCTGACCCGCGAGTATCTCTATTGCCGCGACGAAGACGAAACCGTGCGCCACGCCGCCGAATAGGCCGGCTGTCAGACGAGTCGCGCAGGGATCAGCCCGCGCAGCGCGTTGCCCACGAATATGGCACGAGCCGCCGACAGGTCGGGGGGGAACAGGATGCACTCCGTCGCCTTGCCGCGAGCGATCATCTCAGCGCGCAGCACGCCGGGCAGCACGCCGCACGGTAGCGGCGGGGTCAGGAGCCCCTGCCCCAGATCGACGAAAAGGTTGGTGATGGTGCCCTCGCAAAGCTCGCCACGCTCGTTGAGAAAAAGCAACTCCTCCAAGCCCTCCGGCAGTGCGGCGCGGGCGCGGTCGTAAAGGCTGCGCTCGGTTGTCTTGACCTGCCGCCAGGGGTCGTCCGCGCGCACCCGCTCTGCGGCAAGGCCCAGGCGCCAGACGGTTCCGGGTGACAGGGGCGCGAAGGGCTGCTGCGAAACCTCCGCTCGTCCGCGCGCATCGAGTGTCAGGCGCAGCCGCCGCTGCCCCTGCCCCGCCACTCTGTCGAGCGCCGCCTCCACGCCTACCGGTACGATCCCCAACCGCCCGGCCGAGGCGTGAAGCCGCGCCAGATGGCGCGCCCGCAGGAGCACGCCCTCCTCCGGCGTCCAGCGGCAGGTTTCGATCAGGCGAAAGCCGGGATCAGGCGGCGGGCGAAGCGGGCCTTCCATAGAGCCTCCTCGTATTCCGAATGCGCCGTGCTGTCATGGACAACGCCGCCGCCTACATTCAGCCGGGCCTGCCCGCCCTCGCGCGTGAGCGTGCGAATCGCCACGTTGAATTCCGACCGTCCGTCCGGGGCCGCCCAGCCGATGGTTCCGCAATAGACCTCGCGCGGACCTGTCTCCAGCCCGGCCAGAATCTCCATCGCCCGCAGCTTCGGCGCGCCGGTGATCGAGCCGCACGGAAAAAGAGCGCGGAAGATGTCGCCCAGCCCCACGCCGCCGCGCATCCGCCCGGTGACGGTCGAGACCATCTGATGCACCGTCGCATAGCTTTCGATGCCGAAAAGCTCCGGCACCCGCACGCTGCCGGGGCGGCAGATGCGGCTGATGTCGTTCCGCAGCAGGTCCACGATCATCAGGTTTTCGGCGCGGTTCTTCTCGTCGCCGGCCAGAAAGTCCCGGCGGCGCGCGTCCTCTCCCGGCTCGTCGGCGCGCGGCTGGGTACCCTTCATCGGGCGCGTTTCGATCCGTCCTTCCGAATCGGTGCGAAAGAACAGTTCGGGCGAGCGGCACAGGATATCCGGCCCGCCGGTGCCCTGCACGAGCGCGCCGTGCCGCACCGGCTGCACCGCCATCAACCGGGCATAGAGCGCCTGAGTGGCGCCATCTGCCTCCATATCCACCGGAAAGGTCAGGTTTCCCTGATAGATATCGCCGGCACCGATCAGATCATGCAGCCGGCGGAAGGCGCGGTCATAGCGCGGCGCGCTCCAGCGCGGTCGAAACCCGTGCAGCGCGGCGGGGCCTTCTGCCAGGGACCGGGCAGGCCCCGGCCCGGCAAAGGTGCCGAACATCACTAGGGGCAGGCGGCGGCCCTCGGGCATCAGCGGGGCAAGGCGCGGCTCCAGCGCATAGCCCAACTCGTAGGTTGCAAAGCCCGCCAGCCACTGTCCCGCCGCCCTCGCCGCATCGAGCGCGGCCAGAGCGCCCGGAACCTCCGTCTGGTTCTCTGCCAGGATCACCCGCTCGGGACGCTCGAACAGGACAGGCCCGCCGCAGGGGCCATGATCGAACCGAATCTGCACCGTCCGTCCCCCTGATTGCCACGTTGCGCGTACCTAAGCGCTCCGCCGCCGCGACACATCCCCAAAAGCGGCGCAACGCGGCGTCTTTGCGATCCCCCTTGCACAGCACCGCCCGATAGATATAACCGCCAACAATTTGCGCTGCCCGGGGACCGCTTATGCCGAAGAGAACCGATATCTCGTCCATCATGATCATCGGCGCCGGTCCCATCATCATCGGCCAGGCCTGCGAGTTCGACTATTCCGGCGCACAGGCCTGCAAGGCACTGCGCGAGGAAGGCTATCGGGTGATTCTGGTCAACTCCAATCCGGCCACGATCATGACCGACCCCGAACTGGCCGACGCAACATATATCGAGCCGATCACGCCCGAGATCGTGGCAAAGATCATCGAGAAAGAACGCCCCGACGCACTTTTGCCTACGATGGGCGGGCAGACAGGGCTGAATACGGCGCTTGCCGTGGCGGATATGGGCGTGCTCGACAAATTCGGCGTCGAACTCATCGGCGCCAACCGCGAGGCCATCGAGATGGCCGAGGACCGCAAGCTGTTCCGCGAAGCGATGGACCGGCTCGGCATCGAGAACCCCGCCGCCACCATCGCCAACAACATGGGTGAGGCGATGGCGGCGCTCGACACGGTGGGCCTGCCGGCGATCATCCGCCCCGCCTTCACCCTGGGTGGCACCGGGGGCGGCGTCGCCTATAACCGCGACGATTACGAGCATTACTGCAAGTCCGGGCTCGACGCCTCGCCCGTCAGCCAGATCCTGATCGACGAATCGCTGCTGGGCTGGAAGGAATTCGAGATGGAGGTCGTCCGCGACAAGGCGGACAACGCGATCATCGTCTGTTCCATCGAAAACGTCGACCCGATGGGTGTGCACACGGGCGATTCGATCACCGTGGCGCCCGCGCTGACGCTGACCGACAAGGAGTACCAGATCATGCGCAACGGCTCCATCGCCGTGCTGCGCGAGATCGGGGTCGAGACCGGCGGGTCGAACGTGCAATGGGCCATCAATCCCGAGGACGGGCGCATGGTGGTGATCGAGATGAACCCGCGGGTGTCGCGGTCATCCGCGCTGGCGTCGAAGGCCACGGGTTTCCCGATTGCCAAGATCGCCGCCAAGCTGGCGGTGGGCTATACGTTGGACGAACTCGACAACGACATCACCAAGGTCACGCCGGCAAGCTTCGAACCGACGATCGACTATGTGGTCACAAAGATCCCGCGCTTCGCCTTCGAGAAATTCCCGGGCTCCGAGCCGCATCTGACAACAGCTATGAAATCGGTGGGCGAGGCGATGGCCATCGGCCGCACGATCCACGAGAGCCTGCAGAAGGCGCTGGCGAGCATGGAGACGGGGCTTTCGGGCTTCGACGAA
The DNA here is from genome assembly GCA_030428025.1 of Alphaproteobacteria bacterium. Classification (GTDB taxonomy): domain Bacteria; phylum Pseudomonadota; class Alphaproteobacteria; order Rhodobacterales; family Rhodobacteraceae; genus Roseovarius. The sequence continues at coordinate 7,209 of JAUIBJ010000059.1, read as the reverse complement.
GTGCATATCGAGGGGGCGGAAGACCCGACCTCTGGCAAGGCTGCGGTGATCAAGGCGCTGAGCCTGCAGACGCCGGACCGGCTGCGCACCATCGCCCAGGCGATGCGGCACGGGCTCTCCGATGACGAGATCTTCCTCGCCACCAAATACGACCCCTGGTTTCTGGCCCGCATCCGCGAGATCGTCGCGGCCGAGGATGAGGTGCGCAGAGACGGCCTGCCCACGGACGAAGAGGGACTGCGCGCGCTCAAGATGCTGGGCTTCACCGATGCGCGCCTCGCCCATCTGTCAGGCCAGACGGAACAGGCGGTGCGCCGCATCCGCCATGACGCGGGCGTGACCGCTGTCTTCAAGCGGATCGACACCTGCGCGGCCGAGTTCGAGGCGCAGACGCCCTACATGTACTCCACCTACGAGGTGCCGATGATGGGCGACGTGGAATGCGAGGCGCGCCCCTCTGACCGGAAGAAGGTAGTGATCCTCGGCGGCGGCCCCAATCGGATCGGGCAGGGGATCGAGTTCGACTATTGCTGCTGTCACGCCTGTTTCGCCCTGACCGAGGCGGGTTACGAGACGATCATGGTCAACTGCAACCCCGAGACCGTATCGACCGATTACGACACCTCCGACCGTCTCTATTTCGAGCCGCTCACCTTCGAGCATGTGATGGAAATCCTGCGGGTCGAGCAGGACAACGGCACCCTGCATGGCGTCATCGTGCAGTTCGGCGGGCAGACGCCGCTGAAGCTCGCCAACGATCTGGAGGCCGCGGGCATCCCCATCCTCGGCACCTCGCCCGACGCCATCGACCTCGCCGAGGATCGCGAGCGGTTCCAGGCGTTGGTGACCAAGCTGGGGCTGAAGCAGCCCAAGAACGGCATCGCCTCGACCGACGCGCAGGCGCTGGCCATTGCCGAGAGCATCGGCTTCCCGCTGGTGATCCGCCCCTCCTATGTGCTGGGCGGCCGGGCGATGGAGATCGTCCGCGACATGGCCCATCTGGAACGCTACATCAAGGAGGCCGTTGTGGTCTCGGGCAAGAGCCCGGTCCTCCTCGACGGTTACCTCTCCGGCGCCATCGAATGCGACGTTGACGCGCTTTGCGACGGCACAAGGGTGCATGTGGCCGGCATCATGCAGCATATCGAGGAGGCAGGCGTGCATTCGGGCGATTCCGCTTGCTCCCTTCCGCCCTATTCGCTGTCGCAGGAAACCATTGCCGAAATCGGCCGGCAGACCGAGGCACTTGCGCTGGCGCTGGATGTGCGCGGACTGATGAACGTGCAGTTCGCGGTGAAGGATGGCGATATCTACCTCATCGAGGTGAACCCCCGCGCCAGCCGCACCGTGCCGTTCGTGGCCAAGGCGACTGACAGTGCCATCGCCTCCATCGCCGCGCGGCTGATGGCAGGGGAGTCGCTCGACGCCTTCCCTTTCCGTGGCCCCTACCCCTCCGACACCAAGCCCGGCACCTTGCCAATGGCCGACCAGATGACCCTCGCCGACCCCGCGATGCCGTGGTTCTCGGTCAAGGAGGCGGTGATGCCCTTCGCCCGTTTCCCCGGGGTCGACACGATTCTGGGGCCGGAAATGCGCTCGACCGGCGAGGTGATGGGCTGGGACGTGTCCTTCCCCCGTGCCTTCCTCAAGGCGCAGATGGGCGCGGGCACCGTGCTACCCGAGGGCGGCCGGGTGTTCTTTTCGATCAAGGATGCCGACAAGACCCCGCAACTGGTTGAAACCGCGCAGCTTCTGGTCGATCTGGGTTTCGAGATCGTCGCCACGCGTGGCACGGCCGCCTTCCTCGAGGGTCACGACATCTCCTGCGAGCTGGTGAACAAGGTCTATGAAGGCCGGCCGGACGTGGTCGACATGCTGAAAGACGGGCAGATCGCGCTGGTGATGAACACCACCGAAGGCGCTCAGGCGGTGGAGGACAGCCGCGAGATTCGCTCGGTCGCGCTCTACGACAAGATCCCCTATTACACCACCGCCGCCGCCGCCCATGCCGCCGCGCGGGCGATGCGCGCCCGGCAGGAGGGCGACCTTGTTGTCATGCCGCTACAGGGGCCGTCGAAGGCAGCGTGACGCCACCGGCAAGATAGTGGATAACCATCTGGAATAACGTGGAAAATTTCACCTATCCACAGCCATGACGCCAAGCGCTTTCGGCTATGCAGAAACTGCATGAATTCCGACACACATTTTTCTTGCGTGTTTGGAAAGGCTGGCTATATGCGAGCCATGAGGGCAGCACGCCTTCAAGCAAGACCGTAACCACGAAGACCCAGGAGGCCGATCATGACCCGCGACGAACTGAACCGCGAATTGCGTATGCACAGTGCCACCTGGCAGTCTGTGGTGCTGGTGTACGGGCTGCTTGTCGGAACGTTGGTGCTCTCGGCGATGGCGATCACCGCCTAAGCCGGATCGGGCGCCGCGCGCGTCCGGACCACGCTCTAGATCAGACCGGAAGCGCCGGGCGGTTGGCCAGACCGCGCGGCGTTTGCAATTGTAACCTTGGTTAGCGCCCGCGCTTTCCCTCTGCCGAGAAGGGAGCCAAAAGATGAACCGCGATGAACTGATCCGCGAAATGCGGATGCACAGCGCGACGTGGCAATCCGTTGTGATTGTCTATGGCCTGATCGTCGCCACGATGGTCTTTTCCGCAATGGCGATTCTCTGAACCCCAAGGTCGGCTGGCCGCGAATGCGAAACGGCGGAGGGGTTCCCTCCGCCGTTTTTTCTTTGCACGCAGGGCCTAGCTGACCTTTTCGTCGTTCGGGTCGATCTTGGCGGTCGCGGCATCACCCACATTGTCTACGCCGCGTTCCTCCAGCAACGTGGTCAGCCAGTTCGGATCCATCTCCGGCACCGAACTCAGCAGCAGGTCGGTATAGGGGTGGTGCGGCGGCGTGAACATCTCGTCCTTCGGCCCCTGTTCCACCACCTTTCCGTGTTGCATCACCACCACCTCGTCGGCGATCGAGCGCACGGTGGCCAGATCGTGGGTGATGAACATGTAGGACAGATTCAGCTCGTTCTGCAGACGGTCTAGCAGCCGCAGGATGCCTTCCGCCACCAGCTGGTCGAGCGCCGAGGTCACCTCGTCGCAGACAATGAAGGTGGGCTCGGCCGCCAGTGCTCTAGCGATCCCGATCCGCTGTTTCTGACCACCCGAAAGCTCGGGCGGATAGCGGTTGTAGAACTTCGAGGGTTCAAGCTCGATAAGGTCGAGGATCTCGTCTACCCGGTTCTTCAGCGCCGCGCCGCTCAGCCCGGAATAGAACTGCGCCGGGCGGCCGATGATCTCGGCGATCTTCACTTTCGGGTTCAGCGCTGTGTCGGCCATCTGATAGATCATCTGACACTGGCGCAGCTGGTCGCGGGTGCGGTCCTTGTAGTTGGGCGGGAAGGGTTCGCCCTTGAACAGCACCTGCCCCTTCGACGGCGGCAGAAGCCCGGTGATCACCCGTGCCGTGGTCGACTTGCCCGAGCCGGATTCGCCCACCACCGCCACGGTCATGCCCTCGTAGATGTCGAATGACACATCGTCGAGCACCTTGGCCCCACCGGTATAGGAGGCATCCACGTTCTGCACCGAGATGAGCGGCACACCGTCTTTGGGCCGGTATTTCTGAGGACTGGTGAAGCTGCGCACTGCCCAGAGCGACTTGGTATAGTCCTCCTTGGGATTCGACAGCATCTCGGCAGTTGGCGCCTGTTCCACCTCTTCGCCCTTCAGCAGCACCTTGATCGTGTCGGCCATCTGCGCCACGACCGCAAGGTCATGGGTGATGTAGATCGCGGCGGTGTTGAACTGGTCGACGATGTCACGGATCGCCGCCAGCACCTCGATCTGGGTCGTCACGTCAAGCGCCGTGGTGGGCTCGTCAAAGATGATCAGGTCCGGCCGGCAGGACATGGCCATCGCCGTCATCGCCCGCTGAAGCTGGCCGCCCGACACCTGGTGGGGATAGCGGAAGCCGATCTCTTCAGGGTTGGGCAGGCGCAGCCGACGGTACAGTTCGATCGCGTCCTCCTGTGCCTCCATCCGCTTCTTGATGCGGTATTGCACCGGCGCCTCGGTATGCTGGTCGATCAGCTTGTGCGCCGGGTTGAAGGACGCGGCCGCCGACTGCGCCACATAGGCGATGCGGGAGCCGCGCAGGCTGCGCTTTTCCTCCTCCGAGGCGGTGGTCAGTTCCATCCCGTCGAATTCGATCGAACCGTCCGAAATGCGCGTACCGTCACGGGCATAACCCATGGCAGCCGCGCCGATGGTGGACTTGCCCGCCCCGGATTCGCCTATCAACCCCATCACCTCGCCCCGGTGGAGGGTCAGGTCGACACCTTTGATGATGTCGATCCATGTCTCGTCGGTATAGCCCTGGATCTTCAGGCCCTTGATCTCGAGAAGGACATCCTTGTCCGAGAATTTCTTCATTTTACTTCTCCTTCAGGCCAGAGGACCGGAACAGCATCCAGTCGACGACGAAGTTCACCGCCACCGTCAGCAGGGCGATGGCCGCCGCCGGAATGAGTGGCGTGATGTCTCCGAACGAGATCAGGGTCGCGTTCTCGCGCACCATCGAGCCCCAGTCCGCCGTGGGCGGCTGGATGCCGAGGCCGAGGAAGCTGAGCCCTGCCACGAGCAGGAAGACGAAGCAGAATTCCAGCCCGAATTCAGCCACCAGCGGCGCAGTGGAGTTGGGCAGGATCTCACGGCGGATCAGGTACCAGGTTCCCTCCCCGCGCAGCTTGGCTGCCTCAATATAGTCCATGACCACGACGTTGCCCGCAACCGCCCGGGTCAGGCGGAAGACGCGCGGCGCATAGATCACGGCGACGGCTATGATGATCACTTGGATATGCGGGCCGAAGATCGACAGCATCAGAAGCGCGAAGATGAGCGACGGGATCGACATGATCACGTCGGCAACCCGGCCCATCAGCTGATCGAACCAGCCGCCCTTGGTAGCGGCCAGAAGCCCTGCCAGCGCGCCGAGGAAAAAGGCGGCGACGGTCGCGGCCAGGGCCAGCCCGACCGAGTTGCGCGTGCCATAGACGATCCGGCTGAACATGTCGCGGCCCAGCTGGTCGGCACCGAGCAACATGTTCTCATCCGCTGGAGCGAAGGCCGATGCGATTACCTCGGCCTCGCCATGCGGCGCGATCCACGGCGCGAAGATGCCCAGAACCGCATAGGTAAAGACCACGAACAGGCCGAACGCCGCCGTCATCGGCGCGGTCCGCAACTCCTTGGCCGTATCGGGCGAGAGCGGCACCAGAATCAGCATCAGGGCCGCGAGCGCAACGAAGATTTCGGTCAGTCCCCAGCCGTAGGCGGCCGAGATGAATGCCAGCACGACCAACGCTGCAATGACGAGCACGAAGACCGTACTGTTGCCGCGAAGCGGTGCACCAATATCCCCTTCCGCCATCTGGATCAGGAATTCCCGGAAGCCGTAGGAAATCATGCCTGCCAGCGCCAGAAGCCCTGCAAAGACTGCGACTGCCTGAAGCGCGCCGGCCCCGCCGACGATGCCCAGCACGAAGGACACCAGCGTCAGCGAAAAGACCAGAATAAAGATCGCCCTTTGGTTGAAGTAAGCCGCGATGCAGGATGCGGCCAGAAGCACGGTGTAGTAACCGAATACGAAGACTGTGATACTCATCTGTCTACTCCCTCACTTCGGATGCCGCAGACGCGGATTGGTGAGAATGGCGCCCACATCCGCCGCAAGGTTCAGCAGAATGAAGGTTGCGGCGAAGATCAGGCAGCAGGCCTGCACCACAGGGAAGTCACGTTTGCTGACCGCGTCGACCAGCGCCTGCCCGATGCCGGGATAGACATAGACCACCTCGACCAGCACCACGCCGGTGATCAGGTAGGCCAGGTTCAGCGCCACGACGTTGATGATCGGCGCCCAGGCGTTGGGCAGGGCGTGCTTGACGATCACCTTCCATGGCGGTGCGCCCTTCAACCGCGCCATCTCGATATAGGGCGAGGCAAGAAGGTTGATGATGGCCGCCCGGGTCATCCGCATCATATGCGCCATCACCACCAGAACCAGCGTCAGCGCCGGCAGGAAGGTGCGTTCCAGGAGCTGCAGGAAACTCATCCCCTCGCTGAGGCTGGAAATGGCCGGGAACATCCCCCAGGTCACGGCGAAATAGAGGATCAGGATGTAGCCCAGGAAAAACTCGGGCGACGAAATGAAGGACAGCGTGACCACGTTGGCCACCCGGTCGAAGATCGAGTTGCGCAGCAGCGCAACGACGACGCCGAGCAGGATCGACACCGGCACCGCGATCACAGCGGCATACGCGGCCAGAAATAGGGTGTTCATGAACCGGTCGCTGATCGTGTTGGCGACGGATTCGCCGGTGACGATCGAATTGCCGAAATCGAACATGACCGCACCGCTGAGCCAGTCCAGATAGCGCACGATCGCGGGCTGATCGAGCCCCATCTGCTTGCGCAGGGCGGCAAGGTTTTCCTCGGTCGCCCCCTGACCGAGCACAGCCTGGGCGATATCGCCCGGCAAAAGCTCGACCATGAAAAAGATTATGACTGAGATGACCAGTAGAATGATCAGTCCCAAACCGAGCCGTTTTCCAACGAGCCCTAGAATGTCTCCCATCTGTCCCTCCTGCTGTTCTTGCCGCGTTTGTCGCCTGTTGCACGATCAGGCTCGCGGCCTAACAGATGTTGTTACTTGAACAGGTGCCGGGCGCCTCGCCCCGCATCTGGCCTTTTGTTGGCCCGCCCACGGCGAAATCGCCGGGTCCGGGCTTCGTGAAATGCCCCGGCGGAAACCGCCGGGGCAATACTTTGTTTAGCTCTCGAACCACCAGCGGCTGCAGCCACGCGCGCCGTCCATCTGCCAGCTCGGAGCCAGGTTTTCCCCGTGCTTCACGTTCTTGCGCCGCGCATAGACGAAGTTCGGGAACATCGGGATGACCGTGCCGCCGTCGTCCTTGGCCAGAACCGCCATCTCGCGGTACATCTCGGACCGCTTGGCATCATCGAGTTCCGACTTGGCCATCAGCAGCAGATCGTTGAAGCGCTCGTTCTGCCAGTGGCTCTCGTTCCAGGCCGCATCGTCCTTGTAGGCTAGCGAATACATCACGTCCGGCGTCGGCCGCGCGCCCCACTGCACGCAACACCACGGCTTCTTCAGCCACACGTCGGAATAGTACCCG
>JAUIBJ010000058.1 GCA_030428025.1 Alphaproteobacteria bacterium | reverse complement strand
GCGAGATCGACACGCTGGTCGAGCGGGCGTGGAAGGCGCTCGACCTCGCGCACAAGCAGCTTGGCGACGAAGGGCTGATGAAGGCGGCCAGCTGAGGCGAGTTCGGCCGGAACAGGGTCGAAACGAATCGTTGAGACGAGGAAGGCAGCCGGGGCCCGGCTGCCTTTTTCGTTGGCGGCAGGGGGGGCCGGGCAGAAGCCCGGCCTGCAAGGGTCGCCCCTGCCTCAGGCCTTCACGAACAGCTTCCGCGGCACGTTGCAGAGCGTTTCGGCCGGCCCGTCTTCCTTGATCAGGATGGTTTCCGTGGTCTCCAGCCCCCAGGTTTCCATCCACAGCGCCGGCATGAAATGGAAGGTCATACCCGGTTCCAGAACGGTTTCGTCCTCGTCGCGGATCGAGGCCGTGCGCTCGCCCCAGTCCGGCGGGTAGGACACGCCGATGGGATAGCCGCAGCGCCCCTCCCGGTGAATGCCGCTTTTCTTCAGCACGTCGATAAAGGCGTTGGCGATGTCGCAGGTGCGGTTGCCGGCACGGGCGGCATCGAGCCCGGCCTCGATCCCCTCCAGTTGGGCCTTTTCCACATCCAGCATCTCCTGCGGCGGCGTGCCCAGAAAGACGGTGCGGCAGAGCGGGGCGTGATAGCGCCGATAGCAGCCCGACAGCTCGAAGAAGGTCGCCTCGCCCTCGCGCATCTCGTTGCCGTTCCACGTGAGATGCGCGGCGGTGGCGTCGAGCCCCGATGGCGTGAGCGGCACGATCGCAGGGTAGTCGCCCCAGATATCGTCGATCCCGGTGATGCCGGCATGGAAAATTTCGGCCACCAGATCGTTCTTGCGCAGGCCCGGTTCCGCCTTGTCGATGGCGGTCTGAATCACCTTCTCCGAAATCCGCGCGGCCTTACGGATGAAGTCGATCTCTTCCTCTGATTTGACGATACGCTGCCAGTTGACCAGTGCCGTGGCGTCGACGAATGTGGCGTCGGGCAGCATGGAGGTGAGCACCTCATGCGCCTTTGCGGAGTAATAGTAGTTTTCCATCTCCACACCGATCCGTGCCTTGTCGAGCCCCAGGGTCAGGATGCGCCCGGCCAGATCCTGCATCGGGTGGCGTTCGGTCGACTGCACGAAATTGTCGGCATAGCCGAGGATCTGTTCCTCGGACATCCAGCAGGTTCGGCGCCCGCCAAGCGCGTCCATGTGCCGGCCCCACCAGATCGGATCGCCCTCCATCGGCAGCAGCACGCCCTGGTGCACGTAGAAGGACCAGCCATCATATGCGGTCAGCCAGTGCTGGTTCGACGGGTCGGTGACGAAGAGAAGGTCAAGGCCCGCCGCCTCCATCGCGCTGCGGGTCTTGGCGATGCGCCGGTCGAATTCCTTTTGGGAAAAGGGTAGGTCTTTCAGAATCATGTGGGGCCCTGCATCAGATGTGGTGTCCGCCCATGCTTGCCGCCGCCAGCCCGGCCTGCCCCAAGAAATGCGTCGTTCGGTGTCGTTTTTGGAACGCCGCCAGGGGCAGAGTTGACGTTAGCCTGAGCCAGCGCGACATTGCCCGAAAGCGAAGGGGAGCGAGACATGCAGCCGACACTGGCCGATATTTATGCCGCCGCGCAAGTCATTCGCGGGGTGGCCGACGCGACGCCGCTTGTCCCCTCGCCCTTCATGACCGAACGCGGCGGGCAGGAATTTCTGCTCAAGCTGGAGAACATGCAGCCCATCGGCGCCTTCAAGCTGCGCGGCGCGCTGAACGCGGTGGCGGGCGTGAAAGAGGCCGCAGGCGTGACCTGCTGTTCCACCGGAAATCACGGGCGAGGTGTGGCCTTTGCCGCGCGCGAACGCGGTATGCGGGCGGTGATCTGCATGTCGGAACTGGTGCCGCAGGCCAAGGTCGATGGAATTCGGGCGCTGGGCGCCGAGGTGCGCATTGCCGGTCGCAGCCAGGATGACGCACTGGCGGAATCCCAGCGGCTGGTGGCCGAGGACGGGTTGGTGGAGATCTCGCCCTTCGACGACCCGCTGGTGATTGCCGGGCAGGGCACGATCGGGCTGGAGATCATGACGAAACGCCCCGATCTGGACACGCTTCTGGTGCCGCTTTCGGGCGGCGGTCTTGCCGCCGGGGTGGCGCTGGCCGCCAAGGCCATCAAGCCGCAGATACGCGTGGTGGGCATCACGATGGAGCGGGGCGCGGCGATGTATGAAAGCCTCAGGGCCGGCCGCCCGGTGGAGGTGGAGGAGGTGGCGTCGCTGGCCGATAGCCTCGGCGGTGGGATCGGGATGCAGAATCGGCTGAGCTTTCCGATGTGCCGCGACCTGCTCGACGAGGTGGTGCTGGTCAGCGAGGAGGAGATCTATCGCGCGATGCAGGTGCTTTACTACGAGGACCGGATCGTGGCGGAGGGCGCCTGCGTGGTGGGGCTTGCGGCGGTACTCAACGGCAAGGTCACGCTGTCGGGCCCCACGGCCACCATCGTGACGGGCCGCAATCTGGATATGGAGATGTTCACCCGGATCGTCACCGGGCAGGACGTGAAACTGGGCGACGTGACGGTAAAGGGGGTGCCCTATGGGCAATGACATCCGCATCATGACCGAGGCCGAACTGCGTGAGGTGGTGGGGCTGGACCTCGAAACCGTCGACGTGATCGAAGAAGCCTTCGCCGCGCTGGCGGGGGGCGAGGTGGTGATGCCGCCGATCCTGTCGATGGACCTGCCCGCCGCCAATGGCGAGGTGGATGTGAAGACCGCCTATATCCCTGGCTTCGAAGGGTTCGCGATCAAGGTCAGCCCGGGCTTCTTCGACAATCCCAAGCTGGGCCTGCCCTCGCTCAACGGGCTCATGATCCTGTTTTCGGCGCAGACGGGGCTGGTGAAGGCCCTGTTTCTGGACAACGGCTATCTCACCGATATCCGCACCGCCGCCGCCGGGGCCGTCGCCGCACGACATCTGGCGCCGGAGAAGGTCGAGACGGCGGGCGTGATCGGCACCGGCGTGCAGGCGCGGCTGCAGATGCAGGCGGCGCATCTGGTACGGCCGTTCAAGCGCGTGCTGGTCTGGGGGCGGGACGCCGAAAAGGCTCGTGCCTGCGCTGCCGATCTGGGCGAAAGCCTCGGGATCGAGGCGGATTTCGTCACTGATCCGGCCCAACTCGTGGCCGAAAGCCAGCTTGTGGTGACGACGACGCCAGCCCGGGAACCGGTGCTGAAGGCCGAATGGCTGCATCCGGGTCTGCACATCACCGCCATGGGTTCGGATCAGGAGGGCAAGAACGAGATCGACCCCAAGGCGCTGGTCGCGGCCGATCTCTACGTCGCCGACCGGGCGAGCCAGACGGAAAAGCTGGGAGAGCTGCGTAGCGCCATCGAGGCGGGGCTGTGGAGCGGTATGCCGGTGGAACTGGGCGATGTGATCGCGAAAAAGGCCGCGGGCCGGAGATCGGACGAGGACATCACCATTGCCGATCTGACCGGCACCGGCGCGCAGGACACGGCGATTGCCAGCCATGTGGCCGCGAAGCTGGCCGAAAGCGATGCCGGCACGGTCATCCGCGCATGAAGCTCGGGGTTTACCAGTGCCGCGCGGACGGCACGACCGAGGAGCGTCTCGACGGGCTCGACCGACATATGGCGGGACAGGGCTGCGACCTGGTGCTTTGCCCCGAACTCTTCGCCACGGGCTATGACCAGACCGCCGATTTCGACCGGCTGGCCGAAACCCCGGACGGACCGTTCGGCCAGAAGATGGCCGACCTGGCAATACTGCACGACACCGCTCTTGCCTGGGGATATGCGGAACGCACGCCCCATGCGCTTTACAATTCCGCCGCTCTGGTTGGCCCGGACGGCGCGCTGATCGCCAATCATCGCAAACGGCTCTGCTCGCCGCAGAGCTTCGAGGTGCGGACCTTTGCCCTGGGCGACGCCGTGACCTTCGCCAATCTGGCCGGGGTCCGGCTGGCGATGATCATCTGTTACGAGGTGGAATTCCCCGAAAGCCTGCGACAGGCGGCCGATGGCGGGGCGCATCTGGTACTGGTGCCCACAGCGCTGGGGGCCGATTGGGGGGTGGTCGCCGAAAAGATGGTGCCGACCCGCGCCTTCGAGAACGGTGTCTACCTCGCCTATGCCGATCAGGCCGGCACCTGTGGCGGGCTGGGGTTTTATGGCGGCAGCCGCATCGTTGCGCCCGATGGGGCCGAGACTGCCGTTGAGGTGGGTGCCGAGGGCTTCATCACCACCGAACTGGACCATAACCGGGTTGCCCGGGCGCAGGCCCGGCTGCCCTATCTCACCGACTGCCGCAAGCTCTGAGCGCGGCACGTCCTGGGGCACAAAGCTGGACGCAAGGGCCAGGCTGGCTAGGTAAAGCCCCCAAGCGGCGACGAAACCGGTCAAGACGGGCGGCCCGCCGCCACCGGGCCGTGGCGCGGCAAAAACGCAAGGAGGAAACGCATGCTGGACGACGCAATCACGACACGTGTGGAGATCGGCGACAAGAGGCTGGTGCGCGATCAATCCTATTTCGGCGGCGAATGGCGCGCCGCCGCGTCGGGAGAGACAATTGCCGTCTACGAGCCGGCGAGCGGTGACCGCCTTGGCGAGGTGGCCAGCCTGTCGGCCGAGGACTCCGCCAAGGCCGTGGATGCCGCGCAGGCCGCCTTCGCCGACTGGTCGATGACCCTGCCGCAGGAACGGGCGGCGATCCTGCGGCGATGGTTCGACCTGATGATCGAGCACAAGGAGGATCTGGCGCGCATCATGGTGCTGGAACAGGGCAAGCCCCTGTCGGAGGCACGTGGAGAGATCGACTATGCGGCGAGCTTCGTGGAATACTACGCCGAAGAAACCAAGCGTCCGAATATCGAGGGCGTCACCAGCCACCTGCCCGATGCCGAGGTGGAATTGTGGCTGGAACCGGTGGGCGTGGCCGCGCTGATCACGCCATGGAACTTCCCTTCGGCGATGCTGACCCGCAAGGCCGCCGCCGCGATCGCGGCCGGCTGCACGGTCGTCGCCCATCCGTCGCAGGAAACGCCCTTCTCGGCGCTGGCGTTGGCGGAATTGGCCGAGCGCGCGGGCATGCCGGCGGGTGTCTTCAATGTGATCACCGGAAGGGCTCCGACGGTCGTGCCGCCCTGGACACAGGATGCGCGGGTGCGAGCCCTCTCCTTCACCGGATCGACCGAGGTAGGCCGGCTTTTGTACCGGCAATCCGCCGATACGGTGAAGAAGCTGGTGATGGAGCTGGGCGGGCACGCGCCGGTGATCGTTTTCGAGGATGCCGATCTGGACGCCGCCGTCGAAGAGGCGATCAAGGCCAAGTTCGCCACCTCGGGGCAGGATTGTCTGGGTGCCAACAGGATTTATGTGGAGCGGCCGGTTTATGACGCCTTCTGCCAGCGGTTCGCCGAGGCCACGCAGGCGCTGACCCTCGGGCGCGGCATGGACGACCCCGATATCGGCCCGCTGATGAACGAAAAGGCGGTAGCCAAGCAGGAACATCATGTTGCGGATGCGCTCGACAAGGGCGCACGGCTGGTTTGTGGCGGCAAGCGGCACGAGCTCGGCGCGCTGTTCTACGAGCCCACGGTGCTGGCCGATGTGCCCGATGCCGCGCGGATCATGCACGAGGAAACCTTCGGGCCGGTTGCGCCCATCACGCCTTTCGATACCGAAGAGGAGGTCGTGGCTCGCGCGAACGACACGGAATTCGGGCTGGTCGCCTATGTGCACAGCCACGATCCGCGCCGCATCTACCGGGTGGCCCGCGCGCTTCAGTTCGGGATGGTGGCGGTCAACCGCACCAAGGTCACCGGCGCGCCCATTCCCTTCGGCGGGGTCAAGCAATCGGGCCTCGGGCGCGAAGGCGCGCGGCGCGGCATGGAGGAATTCATGGAGATCAAATATGTCTGCCGCGACTGGGCCTGACCCGTTCCGACCGGCGGCGATGGATGCACTCCGGCCGAAACGGGACCGGGGATATGCGGGATTGGCGCCCTGCGGTCTTCGGGGGGCACCAAAACGGGGGGCCGGTTTCGATGCGCGGGTCGCTTATCAGTGAAATTATGTCGCAACTTGGTTGCATCCCGGTCGCAGAACGGTTTTATTTGCCTCCGAACGTGAGACAATCGCGAAGAACAAAAAAACGGGGAGTCACTTTTGGCCGAATCGCAAAAAAGCGATGCGTTCGTTGCATTCGAACGCGTCCAAAAGAGTTATGATGGCGAAACGCTTGTCGTCAAGGATCTGAACCTTTCGATGCCGAAAGGCGAGTTCCTGACAATGCTTGGGCCGTCGGGGTCGGGCAAGACCACCTGTCTGATGATGCTCGCTGGGTTCGAGACCGCGACCCATGGCAAGATCCTTCTCGACGGCGTGTCGATCAACAATATCCCGCCCCACAAGCGCGGGATCGGCATGGTCTTTCAGAACTACGCGCTGTTCCCGCATATGTCGGTGGCCGAGAATCTCAGCTTTCCGCTGGAGGTGCGCAAGATTGGCAAGTCCGACCGCGAACAGAAGGTCAAGCGCGCGCTGGACATGGTGCAAATGGGCGCCTTTGGCGGGCGCCGTCCGGCCCAGCTTTCGGGCGGGCAGCAGCAGCGGATCGCGCTGGCCCGGGCGCTGGTGTTCGAGCCGGAACTGGTGTTGATGGACGAACCGCTGGGCGCGCTCGACAAGCAGCTGCGCGAGCACATGCAATTCGAGATCACCAACCTCGCACACGAGTTGGGCATCACCACCGTCTATGTGACCCACGACCAGACCGAGGCGCTGACCATGTCGGACCGCGTCGCGGTGTTCGACGATGGCCGCATCCAGCAGATCGCGGCGCCCGACGTGCTGTACGAAAGCCCCGATAACAGCTTCGTGGCGCAGTTCATCGGCGAGAACAACACGCTTCAGGGCACGATCAAGGAGATCAAGGGCGATCTGGCGCTGGTGGAACTGGACGACGGCGAGTTGATCGACGCAAAGCCCGTGAACGTCAGCAAGCCCGGTGAGCGCACCACCATCTCGATCCGGCCGGAGCGTGTGGAGGTCGACACCAGGAAACTTGGCGAGACCGCACACACACTGAAGGCCGAGGTGGCCGAGTTCATCTATATGGGCGACGTGTTCCGCACCCGTCTGAAGGTGGCCGGCAAGGACGATTTCATCATCAAAACGCGGAATTCGGCCGACCAGGTACGCCTTCAGCCCGGCGAGCAGATCGAGATCGGCTGGCTGCCGCAGGATTGCCGCGCGCTCGATGCGGTCTAGCATTTAAAGGGCTTCGCGCCACGCGGCGCGAGTAACCTGAGGCTTTGCAGCATCCGCCCGTAGCGCGAAGCCCGGACAGTAAAAACGGGTCAAGTTTGGGAGAATGACATGAAACTGACGACGACATTTCTGGCAACCACGGCGCTGACCGTTGCTGCCGGGACAGCAATGGCCGAGGACATGGCCGACTCGATGACGCTGGTCTCCTGGGGCGGCGCCTATCAGAAGAGCCAGGTCCGCGCCTATGCCGAGCCCTATAAGGAAATGCACCCGGAGCTGGAAGTCGTTTGGGACGAAAGCTCGAACGAGGCCGTGGCCAAGCTGCGCGCCATGGACGAGGCCGGCAACATCACCTGGGACGTGGTCGATGTGGTGGCCGCCGATGCGCTGCGCCTGTGCGACGAGGGCCTGGCGATGGAAATCGACCCCGATGAAGTGCTTGCCGAAGCGCCCGATGGCACCTCGGCCGAGGATGATTTCGGCGACCTGCTGGTGGGCGACTGCTTCATCCCGCAGATCGTCTATTCGACCACCTTCGGGTATCGCACCGACATGGTGCCCGAGGGTGCCGAAGCTCCGAACGACATCTGCGACGTCTTCGACCTGGAAACCTATCCCGGCAAACGCGCGCTCGAGAAGCGGCCGATCAACAACATGGAATGGGCGCTGCTCTGCGATGGCGTGGCCAAGGACGAGGTCTATGACGTTCTGGCGACCCCGGAAGGCCAGCAGCAGGCGCTGGACAAGCTCGACACCATCAAGGACGACGTGATCTGGTGGTCGGCCGGTGCGGACACGCCGCAGCTTCTGGCCGATGGCGAGGTCTTCATGGGCTCGACCTATAACGGCCGTCTGTTCAGCGTGATCGAGGAGCAGGACCAGCCCGTCGCCATGATGTGGGACGCGCAGGTGTTCGACCTTGACGGCTGGATCATCCCGGCCGGCCTGCCCGAAGATCGCCTGGCCCGCGCGATGGACTTCATCTATTTCGCTACCGACACCCAGCGTCTGGCGGATCAGGCCAAGTACATCTCCTACGGTCCGGCCCGGAAATCCTCGGCGCCGCTGGTGGGTAAGCACGCCGATCTCGGCATCGAGATGGCGCCGCACATGCCGACCGATCCGGAGAACGCCAAGAACACGTTCCTCTACAACTACGAGTTCTGGGCCGACTACCGCGACGACATCGACGCGAAGTTCCAGGCCTGGCTGGCGCAGTAAGCGCCTGACGGCATGAGACATGAGAGGGCCGGTTCCGGCCCTCTCCACCAAAAAGACAGATGACCGCTGTGGCAAACCGTGCCCCGATTGCGGCGGAGTGGACGGAATGAGCAAACTGAAAAGCACCGGCCCGCAAACCGCGGACGCACCCACCCCGGAAGATGCGCTGCACGAGGCCAAGTCGCTGAACGAGGCCGGTAAGAAGGACGGCCCGATGCTGGCCGCCGACGGCACCCCCCTCAAGCGCAGCCTTGCGCGGGCGTTGAGGGTGCAGAAGATGCGGGCGCTGATGCTGATCGCGCCGCTGCTCGTCTTCGTTCTGGTCACCTTCATAGCGCCCATCGTGGACATGCTGTTCCGCTCGGTCGAGAACCAGATCGTGTCCAACACCCTGCCGCGTGCCACTGCCGCGGTGGAAACCTGGGATGCGGATGCCGAGGAGGCGCCGGGAGAGGCGGTTTTCAGGGCGCTCTACAGCGATATGTTCATCGCCTCGGAGGCCAAGGAGCACACCCGCCTCGGCACGAGGCTGAACTACGAACAGACGGGGCTGTCCTCGATGTTCCGCTCGACCGGACGCGCGGTCGACGATTTCGGCGAGGCTCAGATCGACGCGCTGGAGGACCTCAACGACGTCTGGGAGGACGAGGCCTTCTGGTACGCGTTGATGACCGGTGGCGAGGGAGCGACTGGCAACAGCGATCTGCTCGAGGCTCAGCGCGCCCGCCTGGCCCAGCTAACCGGCGACAGTTTCCGCGGCGACATCGGTTTCGTGCCCGGCGCAGAGATTTCAGAGCTTCTGCCGCAGACCGCCCGCGCCTATGCCACCTTCGCACTGTTCACCGCCATCGCCGACGAGGATGTCGTTGCCGAGGAGGAACCTTGGGAGGCTGTCAAGGTCGGGCTGATCGAGGACCTCAAGGGCGGGGCCGACCTGTCGGGCTATGACGGCCCCGGCGCCGAGGAACTGCGCGCCGCACAGGAGATGCTGCAGGACCAGCCCGCAATCGTCTACAAGGACGCCTTCATTGCCGCAGACGAAGGCTGGGGCAGCAACACGACCTGGCGCACGATACAGACCTACAGCCCCGAATTCACCTCCGGCTATTTCCTCAACGCGATCGATATGCAGAAGGGCGTGGACGGCGCCAAGGCCCGCCCGGAAAACCAGCAGATTTATATCATGCTTTTCCAGCGGACGCTGTTCATGTCGCTGGTGATCTGCGCATCGTGCATCCTGCTGGGCTATCCGGTGGCTTATCTGCTGTCGAACCTGCCGGTGCGGTCGGCGAACCTGCTGATGATCCTCGTTCTGCTGCCGTTCTGGACATCGCTTCTGGTGCGAACCTCCGCCTGGAAGGTGATGCTGCAACAACAGGGGGTGATCAACGACGTGATGGTCTGGCTGGGGCTGGTGGACGATGCCAACCGACTGGTGATGATCAACAACCAGTTCGGCACCATTGTGGCGATGACGCATATCCTGCTGCCGTTCATGATCCTGCCGATGTATTCGGTGATGTCGACAATTCCGCCGGCCTACGTGCGGGCCGCGCGGTCGCTTGGCGCGACCCAGTGGACCGCCTTCTGGAGGGTCTATTTCCCGCAATCGGTGCCGGGGATCGGGGCGGGCTCGATCCTCGTCTTCATCCTCGCGATCGGCTATTACATCACGCCCGAGATCGTGGGCGGGACCACCGGTACCTTCATTTCCAACCGGATCGCCTATCACATCTCGTCGTCGCTCAACTGGGGTCTCGCGGCCGCTCTGGGGACGATCCTGCTGGCGGCGGTTCTGATCCTCTACTGGGCCTATGACAAGATCGTGGGCATCGACAACGTGAAGCTGGGATAGGCGAAGATGGCCACATACACACTCAAGTATGTCGAGAAGAAGCCGCTGAGTTTTTCGGTTCCGGTGCTGGCCGCCGCGGGCGCCTTTGCGGGGCTCTTCGTGGGCGCCGCGCAGGGATCGATGCTGCTGGGGATCGTGGGTGGCGCGGTGCTTCTGGCGGCACTGACCTTTCTCGCTCAGGGCATGCTGGGAAAGGAGATGGAAAAACCGGTGCGCTGGGGCGTCTTCGCAATGATGGTCGCGGGCGGGTTTGCCTTCGGCGCCGTGGCGGGGCTTGTCGTGGGCGCCTTCTTCGGCTGGTTCTTCGGCTGGTTCATCTACTGGATCGGAGAAGGGCGGTATCGAGCGAACCTGCTGCCCTACCTGACGCCCGGACAGGTGCTTGGCCATTTTGCCTTCCGCGTGATCTGCGGGATGATCTTCTTCTTCCTGATCACGCCCATCGTGGTGGTGATGCCGCTGTCCTTCAATGCCGAGGATTTCTTTACCTTCACGCCGGAGATGCTGAATTTCGA
>JAUIBJ010000742.1 GCA_030428025.1 Alphaproteobacteria bacterium | reverse complement strand
CGGCCCAGCCGCGCGTGGCCACCAGCCCGTCGCGCGCGTCGATCCCCACGGCCACCCGGCCGGGAAAGGTGCGCGCCGCCTCGCGCACCAGATCGGGATCTTCCACCGCTACGGTGCCCAGGATGACCCGGTTCAGCCCTTTCTCCAGCCAGCGCTCGATGGTGGCCATGTCGCGGATGCCGCCGCCCAGCTGCGCGGGCACGCCGGCGCGCGCGAGAATCGCCTCGACCGCGTCGGCATTCACCGGCCTGCCGGCAAAGGCGCCGTTGAGATCGACCAGATGCAGCCATTCGCAGCCCGCCGCGACGAACTGCGCCGCCTGGTCAGCCGGGTCGTCGTTGAAGATCGTGGCCTTCTCCATCTCGCCCTTGTAGAGCCGCACGGCCTTGCCATCCTTGAGGTCGATCGCGGGGTAAAGGATCATGCGCCGCATCCCTGTCTGGTTTCGCCCGCGCCCTTTGGCACGGGTTCGCGGATTTTGCAACGCGACCCGACGTCAGGCTTGATCGGGGCCGGGCCGAGGCGTCAGGATTGTCCGGAAGATACGGGGAAAGGACGAGCCATGAAATTTTTCACCGCGATCCTCGCCGCCCTGCTGCTGGGCGCAAGCGCGGCGCAGGCGGCAGACCCGGCGGAGGGGCTGTGGAAGACCGAGCCGGGCGACAGCGGCGTCTATCTGCATGTCAGTGTCTATGGTTGCGGCGCGGCGCTTTGCGGCGTCATTCGAGAGGCGTTCGACAAGACCGGAACCGCCCAGCCCGGCTATGACCATCTCGACAAGCGGATGCTGTGGGACATGCAGGCCGAGGGCGGCGGCAGCTATGACGGCGGCAAGATCTGGGCGCCGGACCGGGGCAAGACCTACAATTCCAGAATGCAGCTTTCTGGCAACAAGCTGACGGTCAAGGGTTGCGTCTTCGGCATCTGCCGGGGTCAGACCTGGACGCGGGTTCAATAAGGCGTTTCGCCTTTAACCTGAGCCATCGGCCAAAGGCGAAACGCGTTGGGGGCCGCGCCCCTCTTTCATCTTGCCTGAAATACTCCCGCCGGAGGCATCGCATCTCTCTATTCGGCGGGGGAGGTCAGGGAGCCCAACGCAGGAAATTCGCGATGATCCGCAGCCCGGTCGCCTGGCTTTTTTCCGGGTGGAACTGGGTGCCGACGATGGTGTCGCGCCCAACCACGGCGGTGACCTGCCCGCCATAGTCGGTATGTGCCAGCAGATGCGCGGGGTCATCCACGAAGAACTGGAAGGAATGGACGAAATAGGCGTGATGGCCCGTCTCCACCCCCTCAAGAACCGGGTGCGGGCGGTCGATCACCAGATCGTTCCAGCCCATATGCGGGATTTTCAGCCCCGGGTCGGCGGGGGCGATCGGGCCGACCGTGCCGCCGATCCAGTCGAAGCCGGGGGTCTCGGTGTATTCCAGCCCGCGGGTGGCCATCATCTGCATGCCGATGCAGATGCCCATGAAGGGCCTGCCGCCGTGGATCACCGCCTCCTCGATGGCCTCGAAAAGGCCGCGGTGGTCGAACAGTTCGCGCCGGCAGGCCGGAAAGGCCCCGTCGCCCGGCAGCACCACGCGGGAGGCCCTGCGCACGGTGTCGGGGTCGGAGGTCACCTCAACCGCGCCGCCGCCGGTCTCGGCCGCCATGCGCTGAAACGCCTTTTGCGCCGAATGAAGATTGCCGCTTTCGTAGTCGACGATGACGGTGGTCATGGGGTCACAGCGTGCCCTTGGTCGAGGGCACCGCATCGGATTTGCGCGGGTCCGTTTCCACCGCCTCGCGCAGGGCGCGGGCAACCGCCTTGAAGGCGGCCTCGGCGATGTGGTGGCTGTTGATCCCGTGGAGCGCGTCGACATGCAGGGTGATGCCGCCATGGGTGCTGAGCGCCTGGAAGAACTCGCGCACCAGTTCGCAATCGAAGGTGCCGATCTTCTGGGTGGGCAGGTCGACATTCCAGACGAGCCAGGGCCGGCCCGACAGGTCGAGCGCGGCACGCACCAGCGCGTCGTCCATCGGCAAGAGGCAGGCACCGTAGCGACGGATGCCGCGCTTGTCGCCGAGCGCTTCGCGCAGCGCCTGGCCGAGCGCGATGCCCACATCCTCGACCGTGTGATGGTCGTCGATATGGGTGTCGCCCGCACAGCGGATCTTCATGTCGATGAGCG
>JAUIBJ010000741.1 GCA_030428025.1 Alphaproteobacteria bacterium | reverse complement strand
CGGTTTCGGTGCCAAAGGCTTTGGTGACCGGCGTCAGGAAAGCGGCCCGCGCAGCCCAGTCGGCCGCGCCGGTGGATGTGGCCATATCCGTCGCCACGGCATTGCAGAGCGCAATCGCTCTTGCCGCAGCTATTTCCGCCTTCATCGTCGCGAGCATGCGACGGACATTGGCATGATCGACAATCGAACCGGTCCCATCAGCGACGGAGCTGCGGCCCTGCCTGCGGTCCAGCGCATAGGCCAGCGCATGCTGATAGGCCGCTTCCGCTACGCCGATGCCCTGCACCCCCACGCCGAGGCGGGCATTGTTCATCATCGTGAACATGCAGCGCATGCCGTCATGTTCCCCACCCACCAGCCAGCCGGTGGCGGCGTCATACTCCATCACCGCCGTGGGGCTGCCGTGCAGGCCCATCTTGTGTTCCAGGCTCACCACCCGCAGGCTGTTGGCCTCGCCGGGGGCGCCGTCCGCGTCGGGGATGAATTTCGGCACCAAGAAAAGGCTGACGCCCTTGGTACCGGCTGGGGCCCCGGGCAGGCGCGCCAGCACCAGGTGACAGACGTTTTCCGTGAAATCGTTGTCGCCCCAGCTGATATAGATCTTCTGCCCGGTGATCCGGTAGGTGCCGTCGCCCGTCGGCTCGGCCCTTGTGCGCAGCGCGCCCACGTCGCTGCCCGCCTGTGGCTCGGTCAGGTTCATCGTGCCCGACCATTCGCCGGACACGAGCCTGGGAAGATAGACCTCGCGTATGGCATCGCTGGCGTGATGCTCCAGCGCGTCGATCTGGCCCTGGGTCATCAGCGGGGCGAGTTGCAGGCTCAGGCACGCGCCACTCATCATCTCGTTCACCGCCGTGGTCAGCGCCATCGGCAGGCCCATGCCGCCATGCTCGGGACTGGCCGAAATCGAGATCCAGCCGCCCTCGGCAATCGCCCTGTAGCCCTGGTCAAAACCCGGGCTGGTACGCACCACGCCGTTTTCCAGCCGCGCGGGATGCATGTCGCCATTGCGTTGCAGGGGGGCGAGCACCTCCTCGCACATCCGGCCCGCCTCGGTCAGGATCGCGGCTACCATGTCCGGCGTGGCGTCGGCGAAGCGCTCGGTCTCCACGACCTTGCCGAGGCCGACCACGTGATCGAACAGGAACTGGAATTCCTTCACCGGCGCGCGATAGGGCATCTGGTCATTCTCCCGGACTGTAAATCGCCTGCACCCGCCCGGCTTGGCAAGGCCGGCGCGGGGCTTTATGGCTTTGGCACACGCCCTAGCCTATAGACAGTCCGGGTTCCAACAACCAAAACGCCGCGTCAAAAAATTGAACGTCACGACAGACATTCTTGCCGCCGATCCGGCCGGCTTCCGGCGCGCCGCCGGGATTCTGCGCAATGGCGGACTCGTGGCCTTCCCGACCGAAACGGTGTACGGGCTGGGAGCGGATGCGGCCAACGACCGGGCCGTGGCGCGCATCTTCGAGGCCAAGGGACGGCCCCGCTTCAATCCGCTGATCGTGCATGTGGACAGCATCGGCAGGGCGCGGGCTCTTGCCCGTTGGCCCGACGCCGCCGACATACTCGCCCGCGCCTTCTGGCCGGGCCCACTGACGCTGGTGCTGCCGCTCGGGCCCGGCGCGCGGCTGTCCCCGCTGGTCACCGCCGATCTGCCCTCGCTGGCACTGCGCATGCCCGCCCATCCTGTGGCGCAAAGGCTGCTGCGCAGCTTCGGCGGGCCGGTCGCGGCACCCTCTGCCAACCCCTCTGGCCGGATCAGCCCAACCACGGCAGCCCATGTCGAGGCGGGCCTCGGCGGCCGGATCGAGGCGATTCTCGACGGCGGGCCCTGCGATGTAGGGGTGGAATCGACCATTGTCGGGCTGACCGGCGCGCCGGCACTGCTGCGCCCCGGCGGGCTGCCGGCCGAGACCATCGAAGCCGCTCTCGGCCAGAAACTGGAACGTCACGGTGCGGGCGATCCGCTAACCGCGCCCGGGCAGATGGCCTCTCACTACGCGCCAGGGGCGCCGGTGCGGCTCAATGCCCAAGCCCGCCGCCCGGGCGAACTTCTGCTCGGGTTCGGCAAGGTGGACTGCGATCTGAACCTGTCACCGTCAGGCGACCTGACCGAAGCGGCAGCCAATCTTTTCGCCCATCTTCACGCGCTCGACGCGCGCGCCGCACC
>JAUIBJ010000057.1 GCA_030428025.1 Alphaproteobacteria bacterium | reverse complement strand
TGGTCGGCAGAGACCTCGCCGCCATAGGCAAGCCGCCAGCTATCGGCCAGCGCCTCGCGCAGGTCGGGCCGTCCCAGCACGGGGCCGTAGAGATGCGCCTGCGGATCCTCGAGTGCCGCCTGGGCCAGAGCCTGGCGCAGCGGTTCGGGCGGCGGGTCGACCGGGGCGGCCTGGCTCACGTTGATCAGCGGGCGGTCGTCGGGAAAGTGCACCCCGTCCAGCCAGCGCCGCGCCTCCATGACCGGGGGGCGGAAGGTGGCGGTGGTGCGGGTCGGTGAATTCATGGCAGTCTCCGGCGATGCTCGTCAGCCTTTTCGGCCTGCCTCGCGAGGCGCACGCGCAAGGGCGCAACGAGCGGTTCAGGCCCCGCGATAGGGTTCGACATATTGCAGCGCCATGTCCCAGGGAAAGAAGATCCAGGTGTCCTGGCTCACCTCGGTGATATAGGTATCGACCATCTCGCGCCCCATGGGCTTGGCATAGATCGTGGCGACGCGCGCCTTGGGCATCTGCGCCCGGACCACCTCGAGTGTGCGGCCGGTATCGACCAGATCGTCGACGATAAGTACCCCCTCGCCGTCGCCCACGAGGCTCATGTCGGGCGATTTGATCACCACCGGGTCGCTCTGGGTCTGGTGGTTGTAGGATTTCACGCTGATCGTGTCGACTGTGCGGATGTCCAACTCGCGTGCGACGATCATCGCGGGCGCCATGCCGCCGCGGGTGATCGCCACCACCGCGCGCCAGCCGTCCTGAGGCGCCTCGCCCTGCAGTCGCCAGGCCAGCGCGCGCGCGTCGCGGTGAAGCTGGTCCCAGCTGACGTGAAAGCCTTTCTCGTGGGGCAGGGGGTCTTGCATCGTCGTCGTCCTTCTCGGGGAGGTCCGCGCGGGCCGGCCGGTGGTCGTCAGCTCTTGTCGATATCGGGGGCGTCCACGGCTTTCATGCCCACCACGTGATAGCCCGCATCCACATGCAGCACCTCGCCGGTGGTGCCGCTGCCCAGATCGGAGAGCAGATAGAGCGCAGCCTTGCCCACATCGTCGGTGGTGACGTTGCGGCGCAGGGGCGAATTCAGCTCGTTCCATTTCAGGATGTAACGGAAATCGCCGATCCCGGAGGCCGCCAGCGTCTTGATGGGGCCGGCCGAAATGGCGTTGACGCGGATGCCGTCGCGGCCCAGATCCTCGGCCATGTACATCACCGAGGCCTCCAGCGCCGCCTTGGCCACCCCCATCACATTGTAATGCGGCATCACCTGCTCGGCCCCGTAATAGGTGAGCGTCAGCATGGCGCCGCCTTCGCCCATCATCTTCTCGGCCCGTTGTGCGACAGCGGTGAAGGAATAGACGGAAATGTCCATCGTGTTGAGGAAATTGGCGCGGCTGGTGTCCACATAGCGGCCGCGCAATTCCGACTTGTCGGAAAAGCCGATCGCGTGGACAAGGAAATCGAGCCGGCCCCAGTGGCTTTCGAGCCCGGAAAAGAGCGCATCGACCGAGTCCATGTCGCCCACGTCGCAGGGCAGGACGATGTTCGAGCCCAGTTGCTCGGCCAAGGGCGCCACGCGCTTCTTCAGCGCTTCGCCCTGATAGGAGAAGGCCAGCTCGGCACCGGCATCGGCACAGGCGCGGGCGATGCCCCAGGCAATGGATTTGTCGTTCGCAAGGCCCATGATCAGCCCGCGTTTGCCTGCCATCAACGTATTCGACATGTCTTGCCCTCGGCGCACCCGTGTCATTCGTGTTACTCCTTTAGGCGATCCCCCTGCCTGCATCAAGGGCAAGCCCGGCGGCGGGAACCGGCCGAAAGCGCGGCGTGTCCCGACGGCAGGAAATGGGGGGCTTGCGCCGGGGGCGATCCCGTCCTAGCAGCGGCACAAACCGAGAGGGGATGCGAAGAGAATGGATCGGAAGGGCATATTCGCGGGGGACAATCCGTTTCAGATCGCGCGCGACTGGCTGGCCGAGGCCGAGGCGCAGGAAATCAACGATCCGAACGCCGCGGCGCTTGCCACGGTGGATGCGGACGGCCTGCCCAATGTGCGCATGGTGCTGGTCAAGGAGATCGCCGATCAGGGCGTGTGGTTCTTCACCAACTACACCTCCGCCAAAGGTCGGGAGATCGAAGCCGCCGGCAAGGCGGCGATGGTGCTGCACTGGAAATCGTTGCGCCGGCAGGTCCGGGTGCGCGGCCCTGTGGTTAAGGAGGAAGGCCCCGAGGCCGACACCTATTTCGCCTCCCGCTCGCTCAAGAGCCGGCTGGGCGCCTGGGCCTCGCGCCAGTCGCAGCCGCTGTCCTCGCGCGCGGCGCTGATGGAAGAGGTGGCGCGGGTGACCCTGCGCCAGGGGCCTAACCCCGACCGTCCGCCCTTCTGGGGCGGGTTCCGCATCGTGCCGGTGGAAATGGAGTTCTGGGCCGACGGGGCCTTCCGCCTGCATGACCGCTTCGTCTGGCGCCGCCAGGACGAGGGCGCGTCCTGGGATGTGCAGCGGCTGAATCCGTGACATTCCCGTTACGCCTGCTGCAACATGTTGTAACCTCGTGTGACTTTTCTTGCCATGACTATCTCTTGTCCGTCTAATGTGGCATGATGCCAAAGGGCTACCTCTAGGTTGAGTACTGTGCCGAAAGACAAGCATCAGACGAGAAGGCTGAGAGGACAGGTCAAGTGGTTTGATCCGGTCAAGGGCTTCGGGTTCGTCGTCGCAGAGGAGGGCGGGCCAGACATTCTTCTGCATGCCAATGTTCTGCGCAATTTCGGGCAGAGTTCCGTGGCCGACCGCGCCGGGATCGAACTGGACGTGCAGCAGACCGAGCGCGGCATTCAGGCGGTTGCCGTTCACGGGATCGAGCCTCCGGATCAAGGCGCCGCGGCCGGGCTGGCCGATCTTGACGATATCGACCCTGAGGAGATCCGCGCCGCACCGCTGGAGCCCGCGCGGGTGAAATGGTTCGACAAGGGCAAGGGCTTCGGTTTTGCCAATACATTCGGGCGTGACGAGGACGTGTTCATCCATATAGAAGTGCTGCGCCGGTCGGGCATGGCCGATCTGCAATCGGGCGAGGCGCTTGCGATCCGCGTGATCGAGGGAAAGCGCGGGCGGATGGCGACGGAGGTGTGTGGATGGGAAAGCGCGGTCAAGGAATTCGATTGATCGGGGCGCTGCTGGCGGCGGCGCTGCTGCCGGGGATGGCGGCGGCGGCAGAGGCCTGCCGCGACGACCGCATCGCTCTGCGCGGCGACTGGGGCGAGGCGCGCTTCACCGTGGAGGTGGCCGATGACGAGGCCGAACGGTCTCGCGGCCTCATGCATCGCGAGAGCATGGGGCAGGGGGCCGGCATGCTCTTCGTCTACGAGCGGCCTCAGACGGCGCGGTTCTGGATGAAGAACACGCTCATCCCGCTCGACATGATCTTCGCCGATGCGTCCGGCACGGTGCGGCATGTGCATCACATGGCCAAACCGCTGAGCGAAGCCCTGATCAATGGCGGCAAGGGCATCCAGTACGTGCTGGAGATCAATGGCGGGCTGGCCAAGCGGATGAAGATCGCGCCGGGCAGCGAGATGCGCCATCCTTCCATTCCCGAAGAGGCCGCCGCCTGGCCCTGCTAGCGTATCGGCATCTCGGATACGGGTGACTCCAAAGGCCAGGCAGGCGGTTCGCTCTTTTCAAATCCCGCAAAGGCGGATAGAGAAGCGCTCGGTCCGGGGCGTGGCGCAGTCTGGTAGCGCACCTGTTTTGGGTACAGGGGGTCGTGAGTTCGAATCTCGCCGCCCCGACCATCCCTCACATTTCTGTCGAAACGCTATATGTCGGCCCGACATATGCCTTTCACTACACCTTCTGTGGTATTCATCCCACAGTGACCACACCAGATGTTGCGGTGAGTAAAATTATCCCCGGCTGTGGAGAATCCCCGGCTCCGCTGCCCTTCCGTGCATCTTCAGCGTCAGCTTTTGCGGGTAAGACGTTCCAGACTCGGCGGTTTTTCCTGCGGTTGTCCGACGGTCGGATTCGGCGGGTCCGCGGGACCCCATGTGGATGAATCGCCTGGCGTGGCGAGGGCGCCCCAGTCAACCCAATTTCGCGGCGCGTTAACCAAATATTTCCGTTGACCAGACCGTTCCGAATACGCCACCTTGTGCGAGCCCATCGATATTCCACTACATATTGTGGGCCGGCAAAAAGGGACAGACACCCCAACACGCAGCCCCGGGCCCCGCGCCCGGACCGTTGTCGGGCAGCCGCGCCGCGGTTGCGCGGGGAGGATACTGTCTCATCTGCCGGACATCGGTAGGTCGAGGGCCGCAGGCCCGGTGCACAGGAAAACGCTGAAATGATGGGGCAGCGAAGCGAATGAAAATCGAACGCAGATTCACCAAGGCAGGCCAGGACGCGTATGCAGGTCTGGAATTCGTCACCACCAGTTCCGAGATCCGCAACCCGGACGGAACCACCGTGTTCAAGCTCGACCAGGTCGAGGTGCCGGCCAGCTGGAGCCAGGTCGCCAGCGACGTGATCGCGCAGAAATATTTCCGCAAGGCCGGGGTGCCGCTCGAGCTGAAGAAGGTGAAGGAGAGCGGCGTGCCCGAATTCCTCTGGCGCTCGGTACCCGCTTCGAAGGAGGCCGCAACCGGCGGCGAGACCAGCGCCAAGCAGGTCTTCGACCGGCTGGCCGGCGCCTGGGCCTACTGGGGCTGGAAGGGCGGCTACTTCACCGTCGAGGAGGACGCGCGCGCCTATTACGACGAGATGCGCCACATGCTGGCCCGCCAGATGGCCGCCCCCAACTCGCCGCAATGGTTCAACACGGGTCTGCACTGGGCCTATGGCATCGACGGCCCCAGCCAGGGCCATTACTATGTGGATTTCGAAACGGGCGACCTGACCAAGTCGAGCAGCGCCTATGAGCACCCGCAGCCCCATGCCTGCTTCATCCAGTCCGTTGCGGACGACCTGGTGGGCGACGGTGGCATCATGGATCTGTGGGTGCGAGAAGCCCGGCTGTTCAAATACGGCTCGGGCACCGGCACGAACTTCTCCTCCCTGCGTGCCGAGGGGGAAGCCCTGTCAGGCGGCGGCAAGTCGTCGGGCCTGATGGGCTTCCTCAAAATCGGGGACCGCGCCGCCGGCGCCATCAAGTCGGGCGGCACCACGCGCCGCGCCGCCAAGATGGTGATCTGCGATGCCGATCACCCCGATATCGAGGAGTTCATCAACTGGAAGGTCCGCGAGGAGCAGAAAGTCGCCTCCATCGTCGCGGGCTCCAGGATGCACGAGGCGCGGCTGAACGACATCTTCGCCGCCATCCGCGCCTGGGACGGCAGCAGCGAAGACGCGGTCGACCCCAAGAAGAACAGTGGCCTGAAATCCGCGATCCGCGGCGCGAAGAGGGATGCAATCCCCGAGACCTACATCAAGCGCGTGCTGGATTATGCCCGCCAGGGCTACGACAGTATCGAGTTTCCGACCTACGACACCGATTGGGACAGTGAAGCCTACGCGTCGGTCTCTGGACAGAATTCCAACAATTCCATCCGGGTGACCGACGCGTTTCTGAAGGCGGTTGAGGACGATGCCGACTGGGCGCTGATCAACCGCACCGACGGAAAGGTCGCCAAGACCATCAAGGCCCGCACCCTGTGGGAAGATGTGGGTCACGCCGCTTGGGCCTGTGCCGATCCGGGCATCCAGTTCCACGACACCATCAACGCCTGGCACACCTGCCCGGAAGACGGTGAGATTCGGGGGTCAAACCCCTGTTCCGAATACATGTTCCTCGACGACACGGCCTGCAACCTTGCGTCGATGAACCTTCTGACCTTCTTCAAGAACGGCCGCTTCGACGCCGAAGCCTATATGCATGCTACGCGCCTCTGGACGGTGACGCTGGAGATCTCGGTGCTGATGGCGCAGTTCCCCTCGAAGGAGATCGCGCAGAATTCCTATGACACCCGCACGCTGGGGTTGGGATACGCCAATATCGGCGGGCTGCTGATGAACATGGGCTACGGCTATGACAGCAAGGAGGGACGGGCGATCTGCGGCGCACTCACCGCGATCATGACTGGAGTGGCCTATGCCACCTCGGCCGAGATGGCCGCCGAACTGGGCGCCTTCCCGCATTACCAGCGCAACCGCGACCACATGCTGCGGGTGATCCGCAACCACCGCAACGCCGCCTATGGCGCGACGGAAGGGTACGAGGGGCTCAGCACCCCGCCGGTGCCGCTCGACCATGCCGGCTGCCCCGATGCGCGGCTGATCGACCTTGCCATGGCAAGCTGGGACGAGGCGCTGAAGCTCGGCGAGGCGCACGGCTTCCGCAACGCTCAGGCGACAGTGATCGCACCCACCGGCACGATCGGGTTGGTGATGGATTGCGACACCACCGGGATCGAGCCCGATTTCGCGCTGGTGAAGTTCAAGAAGCTCGCCGGCGGCGGCTATTTCAAGATCATCAACCGCTCGGTGCCGGCGGCGCTGGAAAAGCTCGGCTACGGCTCGGCCCAGATCGAGGAGATCGTGGCCTATGCGGTGGGGCATGGCAGCATCGGCAATGCGCCGGGCGTCAACCACACCACGCTTGCGGGCCACGGTTTCGGCCCCGAGGAGCTGGAAAAGGTCGAGGCGGCGGTGGGTCAGGCCTTCGACATCCGCTTCGTCTTCAACCAGTGGACCCTAGGCGAGGCGTTCTGCACCCGCGTCCTTGGCATCCCGGCCGAGAAGCTGAACGATCCCACCTTCGACATGCTCGCCCATCTGGGCTATTCGAAGGCCGAGATCGAGGCCGCCAACGACCATGTCTGCGGCACCATGACACTGGAAGGCGCGCCCTATCTGAAGCCCGAGCACTATTCGGTCTTCGATTGCGCCAATCCCTGCGGCAAGAAGGGCAAACGCTTCCTGTCGGTCAATTCCCATATCGACATGATGGCGGCGGCACAGAGCTTCATCTCGGGGGCGATCTCGAAGACGATCAACATGCCCAACGACGCCACCATCGAGGATTGCCAGGCCGCCTATGAACGCAGCTGGCGGATGGGGGTGAAGGCCAACGCGCTCTACCGCGACGGCTCCAAGCTCAGCCAGCCGCTGGCGGCTGCGCTGGTCGAGGACGACGAGGAGGCGGCCGAGGTGCTGGAAAGCGGCAGCCCGCAGGAAAAGGCCCAGGTGCTGGCCGAGAAGATCGTCGAGAAGGTCGTGGTCAAGGAGGTCGTGCGCACCCACCGCGAGAAGATGCCCGACCGGCGCAAGGGCTATACGCAGAAGGCGATGGTCGGCGGTCACAAGGTCTATCTGCGCACCGGGGAATATGCCGACGGCTCCCTTGGCGAGATCTTCATCGACATGCACAAGGAAGGTGCGGGCTTCCGCGCGATGATGAACAATTTCGCCATCGCCGTCAGCGTCGGCCTGCAATACGGCGTGCCGCTGGAGGAGTTCGTCGATGCCTTCACCTTCACCAAGTTCGAACCGGCCGGCATGGTGCAGGGCAACGATTCGATCAAGAACGCCACCTCGATCCTCGACTATATCTTCCGCGAACTGGCTGTCAGCTATCTCGACCGCACCGATCTGGCCCATGTGAAGCCGCAAGGCGCGTCTTTCGACGATCTGGGCCGGGGCGAGGAAGAGGGTGTGTCGAACATCTCGGAGATGAGCGAGGACGCCGCCAACCGCTCGCTGGAAGTGCTCAAGCAGATCAGCTCGACCGGCTATCTGCGCAAGCGGCTGCCGCAGGAACTGGTGGTTTTCCAGGGCGGGCAGGGCGCGGCGATGCGCTCGGGCGCGCAGGATCCCTCGGCGGCCTTGCAGACCCTGGTGCCCGAGACGGTCAGCGAACAGGTCGATGTGGCGGTCTCCACCGATGCCGGTGTGATCCTCGCCAGCGGCAGCATCCGCCAGACCGGCATGGACGCGGCCGCCAAGGCGCGGATGCAGGGCTTCGAGGGCGAGGCCTGCGGCGAATGCGGCAACTACACGCTGGTCCGCAACGGCACCTGCATGAAGTGCAACACCTGCGGCGCGACGAGCGGGTGTAGCTGAGGAACGACCGCGCCCAACGGGCGCGGAGGGGGCGCAGGGCCGAGCCGACCGGCCCGGCCCCCGACGAACACGGAGCGGGTGCGCTCGCTCCCTGACGGCGCTCAGGCCGCAGGCAGAAACCGGGCGGTACGATCAACAGAGCCTGAGCGGCGAAACTTTCATCGGGGGGCCACGGCCCCCCGTTTTTCTTTCCAGGCCCCTGGCCGCCCTCGTCCGTGAAACTCGCCTGCCCGCGGGTCCGGGCGTGACGGCGGCACGAAAAAAAGCGCCCCCGTTTCCGGAGGCACTTCGGGTTCTGCGGCCGGGGGCGGGATCAGTTGAGCTTGACGCGCACCGACAGCCCCACGCTCAGCGCGTCGTTGTTGGTGAAGGAGGCGCGCGCCGTGTCGGGCGTGCCGGTTTCCGGCAGCGAGTCGCCCAGCCACGTGTAGCGCATGCCGCCCGACAGCTCGATCTGCTCGGTCAGCTTGTAGCGGCCGCCCACCGACACCGCCGTCAAACCATCCGTGGGTTTGAGCGGCGAGACCAGGTTGTCGCCGCCGCCGGGTTCGTAGATCACCGACATCCGCGCCGAGAACCGGTCGGAAAAGCGCCGGCCGACGCCCAGCTCGTAGGTGAAGGTCTCGTCGAGTTCGGCCAGGTTGGGCACCGGGCTCGGCGGGTTGAGCGAGAAGGCATCCCAATCCGAATAGCGGATGCTGCCGAACACCAGCGTGTTCTCGTTGATCCCCGATTGCGCGGCCAGTTCGAAGGTCTGGGGCAGTTCGACCGGGGTGACGCCGGTGGGGATGGCCGTACCGGTACCGCCGGCGGCGACGGGGATGTTTTCGAAGGTGGCCATCTTCAGTCGGACCGGCGAATGATAGGTGCCCGAGACGCGCAGCGCCATTTCCGGAATCTCGTAGGCGCCACCCAGAACGATTCCGGTGCTGCTGGTGCCCCGGAACCGCACCGTGGTGCCGCTGAGCACACCGTAGGCCAGGCCCGAAAGGCCGATCGTGCCATCCGCCTTGACCATGCGCGGCCCGCCATAGATCGAGAAACGGTCGGTCAGGTTGTATTTTAGAAGAGCCGTCAGCGCGCTCGACTCGGCCTTGGCGAATGTGCCGCCCAGAAGCGTGGTGGCCGGGTTTCCGGCATAGGCGGTGTCCGCGCCATAGGGTTGATCGGCGATCAGCGCGAAGGTCAGCCTCTCGCTGATGTCTATCTTGAAGGCCGAGCCCAGAATGCCGTAATCGCCGGCCACGTTGCCGGTGGCATTGCCGAGGAAGTCCACACCAGAGGCATCGGGCATGGTGAAGCCATAGGATACCTCGGCAAAGCTGCCCTCATCGAAGATCACGTCGATTGGCGTATAGCTGCGGTCGAGCCCGCCGGCGTTGGTCATGGTGGCGCTGACCGCGACGAATGCCGCGGCGGCGGTCGTTTTGTGCATTTCTGCTCTCCTCCGGGAATTTCCCTCAACCTACCGATGAGGGGGGAGCGAGCAATTCTGACGTCACGTCAGGGTTGTGACGCTTTTGTGACAATCGGCCGCGCCGACACATTTTTGTCACAGGGTCAGCGCCGGTTGCCCCGTCGACGGGTTTCGACCCAGAGATTGACGTAGTTCGCGCCGAAGATCAGGGCCGCCCCGAGGATCACGAACGCATCGATCGCCTCGCCGTATAGCAGCAGGCCGATCACCGCGATGAGCGGCAGGCGCATGAAATCCACCGGCATCACAAGGGTTGCCGGGGCGAAGGAAAGCGCCGTTGTCAGGAAGAAATGCGCGCCCAGCCCGCCCAGCCCCACCAGAGCCAGCCAGATCACGGAGCCCGCCGACGGCAGGGCAATATCCCCGTCGATTCCCGCGCAGATCAGGCCGAAGACGGATTGCGAGAGAGTCATCCAGAAAAGGATGCAGGTCAGGCTTTCGGTGCGGGTGAGCCGCTTGGTGAAGAGGATCGAGCCGGCAAAGCCGATGGCCGCCGCCGCCGCCGAAATCGTGCCGATATTGAGCGTCTCGGGGCTGGGGCGGGCGACCACTAGGATGCCGATGAAACCGGTCAGCGCCGCCAGCACCCGCACCCGCGTCAGCCGTTCGTTCAGCACCAGCGGCGACAGGATGAGAACCCAGAGCGGCGAGGTGAATTCCAGCGCGATCACCTGCGCCATGGGAATGAGGGCCAGCGCGTAGAACCACAGGTTCTGCCCGGTGAAGTGAAAGACGTTCCGGCCCAGATGCATCGCCCACTTTCGGCGGTTGACCTGGCCCAGGGTGTTTGCCATCCGCGCCACGCTCAGCACGATCACGAAGCCGAGCATGCTGCGATACATCATGATCTCGAAGGTATCGAGTTCGAAGCTTACCGCCCGCCCGGCAACGGCCATGGTCGAAAACGAGGCCACCGCGCCCAGCATCCAGACTGCGGCGCGCAGCACATCCGCCGCGTCGGTTTCCGACGCGGCCGGCCCGGGCCGGTCCGGATCGGGCGCTATCGTCATGAGCGGGGCCCGCCGGGCGGGGGAGAAAGGCGGTCGAGGGTCATGGCACGGGTCCGGTCGCCGGCATGGCGGGGCAGGGCCGGCGACGGGGCGCCGGTGAGGTCAACCCGCTCTGCGTAGCAGACGTTTGACGCGGCGCCAATAATCGAGCGTGCCGAAAGCCAGCCAGTGCAGCGGCGTGTATCTGCCCGTAAACCGGCGCAGGAACCGCGGCAGAACCTGGATGTCTTCCATATCTGCCGTGGTGGGATGCCAGTTCATCGGCAATTCCTCGAAATTCGAGATCACCGTGCCGTCATAGCCCACGAAGACGAAGAGCCGGGCCTGATCGTCGGCCATCTCCTCGACG
>JAUIBJ010000740.1 GCA_030428025.1 Alphaproteobacteria bacterium | reverse complement strand
TGATACCGGTCTTGCCGCCGACCGAACTGTCGACCTGCGCGAGAAGCGAGGTGGGGACCTGCACGAAGCGTACGCCCCGGCGCAGCACGGCCGCGGCGAAGCCCACCAGATCGCCGATCACGCCGCCGCCGAAGGCCACCACCACGTCGCGGCGCTCGACCTTCTGCTCCAGCAGCCATTCCACGGCGCGCTCGAACTGCGGCCAACTCTTGGTGGCCTCGCCCGCCGGCAGGGTCAGGCAGACAGCCTCGATCCCCGCCGCGCCCAGCCCTTCCCGAAGCGCGGGCAGATGCAGCCGCGCGACATTCTCGTCGGTGATCACCGCCACGCGCGGTCGCGGCAGCAGCGGGCCGATCAACTCGCCGGCGCGGGCCAGAAGGCCCGGGCCGATGCGGATGTCGTAGGCACGCGCTCCCAGCCCCACATGTACCGTCTCGATCATGCCTCTTTCTCCAGAATATCCGGTCTTGTGGCTAACGTCTCCAGCACCTGTCCGCACATGGCGTCGATCGAATAATGCGGCCGCGCCCGCACCTCGAGATCGGCGGTGGCATAGATCGGCACGCGCGCCTCGTAAAGCGCCTTCAGCGTCGCATAAGGATCATCCGTGCGCAGCAAGGGCCTGGTATCCTTGTGTTTTACCCGGTTCCACAAAAGCTGCAGATCGGCATTGAGCCAGACCGACACACCCTTTTCCGAGATCAGCCTGCGGTTCCTCTCTGCCAGGAAGGCGCCGCCGCCGGTGGAGAGAATCCCACGCTCCTCCTCCAGCAGCCGGTCGATCACCCTGGTTTCGCGGTCACGAAAGAAGGCCTCGCCGTCGCGAGCGAAGATCTCGGCGATGGTCATGTTGGCGGCGCGTTCGATCTCGGCATCCGAATCGAGGAAAGGCACCCCCAGCCGCGCCGCCAGTGCCTTGCCAACGGCGGTCTTGCCGGCCCCCATCATGCCCACAAGAACCACCGTCTTGTGCAGTTTCCAACGCTCCGGTGCGGCCAAACCTCGGCGCTCCCATGCCAAAATCTTGCAGATTTTCACTGAATGACGTGATCTTGGTCAAAAGGCCAGCTATAAAACCCGCAAGGCAACGAACATACGGGCAAGAGGCAACATGCTGCGGCTGATCAAATGGCTTTTCTATCTGGCCGTGCTGGCCTTCTTGGCGCTGGTGGCCTACGCCTATGTCGGGCCGTTCTTCGGGGTGGATTTCTCGCCACCCGAGGAGGAAATCCGACAGGAAATCATCCTTGAGACGGAGTAGCGTCCTCCTTCTGGCGGGACTGGCACCGGCCATGGCCGCGGCCGAGGACCCGCTCACGGCCATCGACTGGCTGAAGGAACCGCCGCCGATCACTGTGGCACAGCCACTCGTCCAGCCCTTGTCGGAGCCGCCGGTGACCGAGGGCGTCACGGTTCCGGACGTAACGGTGATGCCGCTCGACGTGGCGCTACCCGATGCGGTGGGACTTTTGCCCACCGACACCACCGGCCTGCCCCGCGCGCTCTGGACAGCCAGCCGCACGGCGGCGCTCGTGGACCGGCTCGAGGGGCTGCCCGCCCGACCCCTGCCCGCCATCCAGGCGCTTTATTATACGCTGCTTCTGGCCGAGGCCGACCCGCCCGCCGACGCCGCCACGGGCGCGCGCTTCCTGCGGGCGCGGATCGACGCGTTACGCCTTTACGGGGCCGTCGACGCGGCGCTTGCGCTGATCGAGCGGGCCGGTCCGGAAACCCCCGCGCTCTTCGACGAGTGGTTCGATCTGTCGCTGCTGGCGGGCACCGAAAGCACGCCCTGTCAGGCACTGGCCGACACGCCTGATCTCAGCGAAAGCTACGCCGCCCGCATCTTCTGCATCGCCCGCGCCGGCGACTGGGCGACCGCGGCGCTGACCTATGACACCGCCAACGCCCTGGGGGCGCTCACGCCGCATGAATCCGCGCTTCTGTCGCGCTATCTCGACCCGGAATTCGCCTCGGACGACCTGCATCTGCCGCCCCCGCGCGAGATGACGCCGCTGGTCTTCCGCCTTTACGAGGCCGCCGGGACGCCACTGCCCACCCGTGGTCTGCCGCGCGAATATGCGGTGGCCGATCTGCGCGGCACGATGGGCTGGCGGGCCGAGATCGAGGCGGCCGAGCGGCTGGCCCGCACCGGTGCGGTGCCCGCCAACCGGCTGC
>JAUIBJ010000739.1 GCA_030428025.1 Alphaproteobacteria bacterium | reverse complement strand
GCGAGATCGGTCGCGGCCTGTCGATAGGTGTTCGCGGTGGCCAGCGCCTCGGTTGCAATCGCGTCGAGACCGAGGTCGGGGGCCGTGAGCGGGGTGTCCTCGAAGGCGCGGCGGAACGCCTCTGCCGCGGCTGTCCCCGCATCGGCCGAGGCGCCTGCAAACGGGTTCGGGATGTCGCCGAGACGGATCTCGCCGATCTGACCGAAGGGGATCTCGAGGCCAACGGCCGCCAGCGCCTCCCGGATGCGTCCCGTAAAGGCGTCAATCCTGCGGATCGCGCCGTTCAGCATCGCCTCGATCCCATCGAGCATGCGGTTGGCCGCCGAGAAGACCAGATCGCCGATCACATCCGGCAGGCGCGACCAGATCTCGCGGACGGCCAGAAGCGCGCCCTCGAAGGTATTGGCCGTGGTGTTGCCGAAGGCGACCACACTCTCGATGGCACCGGCCATGCCGGTCGCCGCATCGGCTTTGAGATCATGGAACATGGCGGTGGCTGCAGCTCCAGCAGCCGAGGCGCCCATCTTGATCCGGTCCCAGACCTCGACCGCGACGTCCCTCAAGAGGCCCATGGCCTCGCCGAAGCCGCCTGCGCCGGAGGTCAACCGAGTGAACCAGTAGACCAGTTCGCCTGCGCCCACGATGAGGGCGCCGATGCCGGTGCGGATCAACGCGCCTTTCAGGACCACGAGGGTCGTAGCCAAACCCCGCACCGAAAGAGCGGCCGCCGCCATCGCGGCCACCCAGCGTCCGGCGAGGAAGGTGGCGAAGGTCGCAGCGTAGATCGCGAGCCGGTCGAGATTGGCCAGCACCGCATCAAAGGCTCGGGCAATCGGGCTGGTGGCGGAGGCCATAGCCACGAAGGCATTGGCCGCAGCCTCCAGAGACGGGGCGAGCGCCACTGCGATCCGGTTGCGCACCCCGGCGAAGACCTGCCCGATGCTGACAAGCGCCAGTTCCGACCGGCGCAGGGCGGCGATGGCGTCCGCGTCGAGCACCGCGCCAAGGGCCTGTGCCTGCGCGCCAAGCCGGGTCATCTCTGCCCCGCCGTTTTGCAAGAGCGGGATCAGCCGCGTGGCGTCGGACGCCATGGCCTCGAGATAGAAGGTCATCTCCTGCTGGCGGACACCCGCGCGCTCAAGGCTGTCGACATAGAGCTGCAGCGCTTCCGGCCCGGAAAGCCGGGCGAACTGGTCCGCCGTCACGCCCACGCGGGGCGCGATATTCTCGAAGAAATCGGCCATAGGACCGCCGCCGGTTTGCAGGAAGTCGCCCACGCGGTCGTTCACGTCCTTCAGGATATCTGCGAGCTTTTCCTGTTCGATGCCGACGGTGGCCGAAGCCGCTGACCAGCGCTGGAAGACCTCGGGACTGGCATTGGCCATCTGGCTGAGCTGGCCGATCTCGTTGGCGGCGGCAACGGTCGAATGGGTCATCGAGACGACGGCAGCAGCAAGGGCCGTGGCCGCAGCAGTTGCCGCGATCCGGGCCCGGCGCGCAAAGGCTGCCATGCGGGCATTGGCTTGTTCCATCTCGCGCGAGAGACGCCCCATACCGCGCGCACCCGCCTCTCCGACACCCTCGAGTTCGGCACGCACCTGGCGCCCACCAGTCGCGGAGAGGCGGACGCTCACACGTTTCTCTGCCATAAGGCATCCTTGCAAGATGTATCACATCGTGATACATGGACAACATGATCGTCAGCACGCGTGGAAAGCTTGCCGCCGGAGCGGTGCGGGACCGCTTTGGCAAAGGCTTTCCAGCCGACCTGGTCAAACGCACACGCGCCATGCTTTCGGCACTGGATGCTGCGGTCGTTCTTGAAGATTTACGGTTTCCGCCGGGCAATCATCTGGAAGCCTTGAGCGGCGACCGCGCAGAACAACACTCGGTGCGCATCAACGGACAGTGGCGCATCTGTTTCATCTGGACTGATCAAGGACCCGCAGAGGTCGAGATCGTCGATTATCACTAGGAGCGCCCAACATGAGCCTCGTGACCAACCCGTCCCACCCCGGCGAAGTACTGGCCGAGCTGTATCTGGCACCGCTCGAGATGAGCGCCATCTCCCTTGCGGCAAGGCTCGATGTGCCGCGCACCCGGATCGAGCGCCTCGTCAAAGGTCAGACCGCCATCACGGTTGATACAGCCATGCGCCTTGCCCGGTTTTTCTCGACCACGC
>JAUIBJ010000738.1 GCA_030428025.1 Alphaproteobacteria bacterium | reverse complement strand
GCGCGGGCGGCGCGCAGGATGGCCTCGCCCACCGGATGCTCCGACGCCTGTTCGACGGCGGCAATCAGCGGCAGGATATCGCCCCGCGAAAAACCCGGCGCCGGGATCAGGTCGGTCAGTTCCGGGCGGCCGAGCGTCAGCGTGCCGGTCTTGTCGAAGGCGACGACCCTGACCGACGACAGTTCCTGAAGCGCATCGCCCTTGCGGAAAAGAACGCCGAGCTCCGCCGCGCGGCCAGTGCCGACCATGATCGAGGTGGGCGTGGCCAGCCCCATCGCGCAGGGGCAGGCGATGATGAGAACCGAGACCCCCGCGACCAGCGCGAGCGAAAGCGCCGGGATCGGCCCGAGAAGAAGCCAGGCAAGAACCGTCAGCGCCGCCGTCGCCAGAACAGCCGGAACGAACCAGAGCGTGATCCGGTCCACCAGGCCCTGGATGGGCAGCTTGGCGCCCTGCGCCTCCTCGACCATGCGGATGATCTGCGCGAGCGTCGTCTCTGCCCCAACCCGCGTGACACGGAAGCGGAAGCTGCCCGCGCCGTTCACCGTGCCGCCGGTCACCGCCGCGCCCCGGCTCTTCGCGACGGGAACCGGCTCTCCGGTGATCATGCTTTCGTCGACATGGCTGTTTCCGTCGATCACCTCGCCGTCCACCGCGATGCGCTCGCCCGGCCGCACGATCAGCACGTCACCCGCCACGATATCGTCGATGGGCAGTTCCACCGCCGCACCACTGCGTTCCACCCTTGCGGTGCGGACCTGAAGGCCCAGGAGCTTCTGGATCGCCGCCCCTGTCCGCCCCTTGGCCCGCGCCTCGAGATAGCGGCCAAGGAGGATCAGCACGACGATCACCGCTGCCGCCTCGAAATAGACGGCGCGCACACCCTCGGGCAGCAGGGCCGGCGCGAAGGTGGCGATGACCGAATAGGCATAGGCGGCGGCCGTGCCGAGCGCGACGAGGCTGTTCATGTCCGGCGCACCCTTGAGGAGCGCCGGAAATCCCTTTGCGTAGAAGCCGCGCCCGGGTCCGAACAGCACGACCGAAGTCAGGACGAACTGGATGACCCAGCTCGTCTGATGGCCGATCGTTCGGCCGATCAGGTCGTGGAAGCCGGGGATCAGGTGGCCGCCCATCTCCAAAAGGAAGACCGGCAGGGCGAGCGCGGCGGCAACGGCTGTGCGGCGGGCGTAGCTCTGCGCCTCGGCCTGCTTGCGGTCGCTTCGATCCTCGGCTTTCGCCGCATCGGCGATCTTGGCGGGATAGCCCGCGTCACGCGCCGCCGCGAGCAGGTCGGTCATCGTGACCGCACCTTCGAGATAGGTCACCGTCGCGGTTTCGGCAGCGAGATTGACGTTGACGTCAAGAACGCCCGGCACTGCCGCAATCGCCCGGTCCACTCGCGCCACACAGGACGCGCAGGACATCGATTCCACGTTGAGGGTCACCTTGTTCGTCCGTGCCGGATAGCCTGCGGCCGCCAGCGCCTCGGAAACCTCCGTGATCCGCACCGAGGGGTCGAGCGACAGTCTCGCGGTTTCGCTCGCCAGGTTGACCGAGATGTCCGCAAGGCCGGGAACCCCCCGAAGCGCACGGTTCACACGCCCGACGCAGGAGGCGCAGGTCATGCCCTCGATGGAGAGATTGAGCGATCCTGGCTCGGGCATAGGGCGACTCCGCATCAACATCGACTTGCAAGTAATGGTTCCACCCACTGGAAGGTCAAGCATCAACGCAGATCTTTTTTGGCAAAGATGAACTCTTGACCTTCCCACGCTGGAACACGCGAAGACGTTAAGCGTGAGAAGGAGATTCCCATGACCAGATTCGATGTACCAGAAATGAGCTGCGGACACTGCACCGCGGCGATCCGCAAGGCCGTCACCACCCTTGATCCTTCGGCCAGCGTGGACTGTGACCTGAATGTGCGGGTCGTCTCGGTTGAGAGCACGCTCGGCGATGAAGCGATTGTCCTGGCGATGAAGGAGGCGGGCTATGATGCGACAACCGTCATCGCCGCATAGACAACAGCCAGCCACACGAGCGGCGCGCGGAACTAGTCGCGCGCCTTCGCGACGTATTCTTCCAGTTGTGACCGATCCACGAAACCGGGGATGAGACCATCGCCAATCACGAAGGATGGCGTGCCCTGAAAGCCGAGCCCTCGGGTGAGTCGCATCGACGTCGCGA
>JAUIBJ010000056.1 GCA_030428025.1 Alphaproteobacteria bacterium | reverse complement strand
TCCAGCCCGGCGCGGGCCTCGTCGAGGATGCGCTTGGCCTCGGACCCCTGAAGTTTCTGGATGTCGTCCTGATATTTCAGGATCGCGCCGATCGTGTCGGCGATCACCTCGGGGCTGAGTTCGAGCACATCGAGCGCCAGCAGGCACTTGGCCCAGTCGATGGTTTCGGCCACGCCGGGTTTCTTGAAGAGATCCTCGGTACGCAGGCGCTGGACGAAGGCCACCACCTCGCGGGACAGCGCCTCGGCGGCCTCGGGGGCACGGGCGTGCAGGATCTCGATCTCGCGGTCGAAGCCCGGGTAGTCGACCCAGTGATAGAGGCAGCGGCGCTTAAGGGCGTCATGCACCTCGCGCGTGCGGTTCGAGGTTACCACCACGATAGGCGGCTCGGGGGCGTGGATGGTGCCGAGTTCCGGGATCGTCACCTGGAAATCCGAAAGCGCCTCGAGCAAAAAGGCCTCGAAAGGTTCGTCGGTACGGTCAAGCTCGTCGATCAGCAGCACGGGCGCGCCGCCGGCCTGCGGGCGCATGGCCTGCAGGAGCGGGCGCTCGATCAGGAATTCCTCGGTAAAGAGTTCGTCCTTCAACGTTTCGCGGTCGACCCCGCCCGAAGCCTCGGCGGTGCGGATGGCGATCATCTGTTCGGCAAAGTTCCACTCATAGACGGCACTCGCCGCATCGAGCCCCTCGTAACATTGCAGCCGGATCAGCCGCCGGCCCAGACCGGTCGCCAGCGCCTTGGCGATCTCGGTCTTGCCGACGCCGGCCTCGCCCTCCAGAAAGAGCGGCTTGCCCAGCCGCAGCGCCAGGAACACCACCGTGCCCAAGGCCCGGCCGCAGACATAGCCCTGCCCGGCCAGGAGAGCCTGCACCTCGTCGATGGAGTTGGTCGTCATCATGCCCTCCGCCTGAGATCTCTTTCCTGCCCCGCCTGCCTGCATGCGTCAAGGGACGTGGCGCCGCAGCCGCACCGGCCCGCAGAAACCCCACGGATTTTCCAAAATTTCGCCCAGTTTCGCCGATAGATCACCAGGCAACAAGGCCGTGAACAACCGGTCTGCCGCGTTGGGCGAGACGAGGACAGAGTAGTATGCAGGACAGCAACACCCCGACGGATGCCGA
Organism: Alphaproteobacteria bacterium; assembly: GCA_030428025.1. Lineage (GTDB taxonomy): Bacteria > Pseudomonadota > Alphaproteobacteria > Rhodobacterales > Rhodobacteraceae > Roseovarius. The sequence continues at coordinate 9,838 of JAUIBJ010000056.1, read as the reverse complement.
TCTCAGCGGATTGAACTGGGACGACTGGTGCGGCCGGGTGCAGGATCTGGCCTATGAGGACGGATTCGCCGAGCGGCTGGGCCCTTCCCACGTGGCGGCCTTCATCGAGAAGAAACCCGTCCTGCTGGTGACCTTCGAGAGCTTCGAGGCGATCCGGGCGCGGACGGACAGCGCCCATCCGGTAGGTTGGCAGCTGATGCAGGCGCTCGGCTGGTCGCAGCTGTGCCTGATCAGCGACGGCGACACCTGGTTTCGCGACCGTCATGTGATCGGCTTCTTCGACCGGCTGATCGACGATGGTTTCTTCGAGGATTTCGAGCAGGTGATCTTCTATGGCGCGGGCCCGGGCGGCTATGCCGCCGCTGCCTTTTCGGTAGCCGCGCCCGGCGCCAAGGTACTGGTGCTGCAGCCCCAGGCAACGCTCGACCCGCGGGTGACCGACTGGGACGACCGGTTCCGCCACATGCGCCGGACCGATTTCACCTCGCGCTTCGGCTATGCGCCCGACATGCTGGACGCCGCCGAGCGGGCCTTCGTGGTCTACGATCAGGAAAACGATCTGGACGCGATGCATGCCGCGCTCTTCACCCGGCCCAACGTGACCAAGATCCGCGTGCGCTTCCTGGACATGGATCTGGAGACCGCGCTTCTTCGCATGCAGGTGCTCTACCGGATGCTGGCCCAGCTCAGTGCCGACAAGCTGACGGCGATCAACACGGCACGGCTGATGCGCAACCGCCGCGAGGATCCGGCCTATCAGTTCACGCTGCTACGCCATCTCGAGGCGCGCGGCCGGCACCGGCTGGTGATGCTGCTCTGCCACGAGGTGCTCAAGCGGCGCAGTGCCCGGCCCTTCCGCAAGGCGCTCAACGCAGCCGAGACTGCGCTCGCCGACGAAAAGGACGGCAACACCGACTGAGAGCCTCTGGCCCCGGGCCGCGCGATGGCGTAAAGCGCAAGGTTATGTCACAGCGCGTCACCCTCCTCCGCCCCGATGACTGGCACCTGCATCTGCGCGACGGCGCGGTGCTGCGCGCCGTCTGCCCCGAAAGCGCCCGCCATTTCGGCCGGGCGATCATCATGCCCAATCTGGTGCCGCCGGTGGTGACCGGGGCCGAGGCCGAGGCCTATCGTGCCCGCATTCTCGCCGCACGGCCCCCCGGCAGCGGCTTCACCCCGCTGATGACGCTCTACCTGACGGAAGACACCGACCCGGAGGACGTGGCGCGCGCCCATGCCAGCGGGCTGGTGACCGCCGTCAAGCTCTACCCTGCCGGGGCCACCACCAATTCGGCCTCGGGCGTGCGCGATTTCGACCGCGTGCGAGGGGTGCTGGAGAAGATGGCCGAGATCGGCTGCCCTCTTTGCGTGCACGGCGAGGTGACGGACCCGGAGGTCGATATCTTCGACCGCGAGGCGGCTTTCATCGACCGGGTCCTCGACCCGATCCGCCGGGCCACCCCGGGCCTTCGGGTGGTGATGGAACACCTGACCACGCAAGACGGGGTGGAATATGTGAAAACGTCGCGCGACGGCACGCTCGGCGCGACGATCACCACCCATCACCTGATCATCAACCGCAACCACCTGCTGGTGGGCGGCATCCGGCCGCATTACTATTGCCTGCCCGTGGCCAAGCGCGAGGAGCACCGGCTGGCCCTGCGCGCGGCCGCCACCTCGGGCGATGCGCGCTTTTTCCTCGGCACCGACAGCGCCCCGCACACCGATGCCAACAAGGAAAGCGCCTGCGGCTGCGCGGGCTGCTTTACCGCCACCAACACCCTGCCCCTTCTGGCCCATGTCTTCGAGGAGGAAGGCGCGCTCGACCGGCTGGAAGGCTTCGCGTCGCGCCACGGCCCTGCCTTCTACGGGCTGCCCGAGAACACCGACAGGATCGCCCTGACGCGAGGCGCGACGCCCACCGCCTTTCCCGCCAGGATCGAGACGGAGGACGGGCCGGTGACGGTCTTCGATCCGGGGTTCGAGGTCTACTGGCGGGTGGACGGCTGAGCGGACGTCACCCTTCGCAACCACAGGCAAAACTGACGCAATACCGCCATGGTGCACGGGCAGGTAACGAGTATGGATGTACCCGGGGCGGCCAGACCATCACTCCGGAAGGCGAAACCGGCGTGATCGACCGGGACGATTTCACATTCGGCTGAGGGCCCTCCGGGCGCCCGACCCTCTTCGCCAGGTTTGATCTTTCACCGAAGGCAGGCTAGGCTGTCCCATCGCCCACATCCCGAGCCCGCGCGCCCCGTGACCCGGAACAGCCCCGAGATGAGCCAGGTTCTCCTGATAGCGCGCAGCATCGCGGGCGAGACCGGGCACCGCATGCTGGCCTCGCTGGTCGAGGCGCTGAGCCGGCATCTCGATGCCACCTTCGTGGTCGTCACCTATGGCGAGGGAACGCCGCCCAGCCATGCCCGCGCGCTTTACGCGATGCAGGACCGGAAGGCCGTGGAGGGCGTACGCTATTCGCTCGAGGGCACCCCCTGCGCGCGGGTCTATGCCGGCGAAACCCTGACCGTGCCCTGCGGCATCGCCGATCTTTACCCGCGCGAGGCGGGGCTCGAAGGCTATATCGGCATCCCCCTGCGCGACGCCGGGGGCGACGTGGCAGGCCACCTCGCCGTCTTCTCCGACACGCCCATCACCCAATCGGAGGTGGCCACCGCCATCACTACCATCTTCGCCCTGCGCGCCGAGGCCGAACTGCGCCGCCTGGCGGTGGAGGCCGAGCGCCAGCGTCTTATCGACGATCTGTCTCGGCTCAACACCCGGCTGCAGCGCGGCTATGGCGAACTGCGCCGAGAGAATGCTCAGAAATCGGGGCTGATGGGGCTTATCGCCCACGATCTGCGCCGTCCGCTCTCGGCGATGATGTCCCAGGCCGAGCTGGGCCTTGCCCGCAGCCGCGCCGGGACGCCCGACATGGCCCGGGTCGCGGCGGCCTTCGCCCGGGTGATCGACAATGCCGACCGGATGTCGGGGCTCATCGACGCCACGCTCGACCGGGCCCGCGCCGAGGGCGAGGCTCTGCGCCTCGGCCGCCATGACTGCGACCTCACCGGCCTCGTGCGCATCGCCGCAGAGGCCAACCGCGAGGAGGCCGCGCGCAAATCCATCGCCCTGAGGGTCGACCCGGCCCCGGCGATTCCGGCCGAACTCGACGAACCGCTGGTGATCTCTGCCATCGACAACCTGATCAGCAACGCGGTGAAATACACGCCCCCCGGCGGGGCCGTGCAGGTCACGCTCGAGCCCGGCCCCGACAGTGCCACCGTCTCCGTCGCCGACACCGGTCAGGGGCTCACGCCCGACGACCTCGACCGCGCCTTCGGCCGGTTCCAGACGCTGTCGGCCCGGCCCACCGGCGGCGAAAGCTCCACCGGGCTCGGGCTTGCCAATGTCCGCGAGATCGCCCGCGCCCATGGCGGTACCGTGCGCGCCGAAAGCGACGGGCGCGGCAAGGGCAGCCGCTTCTGCCTGACCCTGCCCCTGCGGGCACCGGCGAGGCCGGAAGCGAAAAGGACCTGACCGCCCCCTTTGCAACCTGGGATGGAAATGCCATAAAGTCCGGGCAGTTAAGGGAGGCAGGACATATGGGCATCGGGCAGTTCACAACCAGCCGGGCGCTGGCCGCCTTCGCGACTGTTACTGGCGACGCCACCGGTGAAACCCTGATCGGCACGCCGGCGAATGACACGATCCGGGGGCTCGGCGGTAACGATCTTTTGCGCGGCGAGGGGGGCGAGGACCGGGTTTATGGCGGGCTCGGCAACGATTCGATCAAGGGCGGGGCGGAGGGTGACACGCTTTTCGGCGACGCCGGCCGCGACACGGTTCTGGGCCAGAACGGCGACGACCGGATCAAGGGCGGCGCCGAGGATGACATGCTCTTCGGCAACAACGGCCGCGACACGGTGCTGGGCCAGAACGGCGACGACAGCGTCGACGGCGGCAACGGCAATGACAGCCTCGAGGGCAACAATGGCGACGACAGCCTGACCGGCGGGCCGGGCAACGATCTGCTCGACGGCGGCAACGGGTTCGACGAGCTGTCGGGCGGCAATGGCCGCGACACCCTGCTGGGGGGCCCGAGCGACGACCTGCTCGACGGCGGCGCGCAGGGCGACCTGCTCAAAGGTGGCAACGGCCGCGACACGCTGCTGGGCGGCGACGGGGTCGACCGCCTCGACGGCGCCCGCGGTGACGACAGCCTCGAGGGCGGGCCCGGCAACGACCTGCTGGAGGGCGGCTTCCACCACGACACGCTGCTTGGCGGCGACGGGCGCGACCTGCTCGCCGGCGGACCGGGCGGCGACAATCTGATCGGCGGGTCGGGCGCCGATACGCTCAGGGGCGATGAGGGCGACGACACCCTCGATGGCGGCGACGGAAACGACAGGGTCCGCGGCGGCAACGGCAACGACGCGATCGAGGGCGGCGCGGGCGACGACAGAGCCCGCGGCGGCAACGGCGACGACACGATCGAGGGCGGCGACGGCAAAGACACCGTCGAGGCCGGACCCGGAAGCGACAGGATCGAAGGCGGCGACGGCAATGACCGTCTTCACGGCGGCGACCCCGGCGGCGGCGAGGACGGCAGCGATACGATCGACGGCGGCACGGGCGACGACTGGATCGCAGGAGGTGTGGGCGGCGACAGTATCGAGGGCGGCGACGGCGACGATTACATCGACGGGGGCAACTACTTTTCTCACCCTCTGGACGATGGCGACGACACCATCAAGGGCGGCGACGGCAACGACACGATCTTCGGCTTCGAAGGCGATGACATGGTGAACGGCGGCGACGGCGACGACACGCTTCAGGGTGACGGCGGAAACGACACCGTATTCGGCGGCGACGGCAACGACACTCTCTCCGACGGGAATGACGGACCGGACGGGTATGACAGCCTGGACGGTGGCGCCGGCGACGACCTGCTTGATCACCGCACCGGCGACAGCGACCTGAACGGTGGTGCCGGCGAAGACACACTGTCAGGCGGGGGCGGCAATGACACGCTCGTCGGCGGCGCCGACGCCGACACGTTCCTTTATCTCAAAACCAGCACTGCCGCCGAAGGTTACCTGATCGACGAGGGCGCGGACGTGATCCGGGACTTCGAGAACGGCACCGACGTGATCGAGTTCCAGACCTACGGCCGCGATCGCGACCTGACCTTCGACGATCTGACGATCGTTCAGGAGAACGGCAACACGATCATCTCCTGGGACATCGATTTCGAAGACCTGCCCTGGTTCGGCACCTGGACGGGCACGATCGTTCTGGAAGGCGAAACCGGCGTGATCGACGAGAACGACTTCGTCTTCAGCTGACGACCTCCCCCGCACCCGTCCCGCTTGATCTCCGCCCGCGCCGGGGGTAACCCACCTCAACCCCCCGGCCCGGACCAAGCGAGACAGTCCCATGATCCCCAGCAGCTACCCCCCGAAAGACGAGATCGCCCGCCTGACCGCGCGGATGCTGCTGGAGATCGAGGCGGTGCATTTCAACGCCGAGAAGCCCTTTACGCTCGCCTCGGGTCTGCCCTCGCCCACCTATATCGACTGCCGCAAGCTGATCTCCTTCCCGCGCATCCGGTCGACCCTGATGGACTTCCTCGCCGTCACCGTGCTGCGCGAGGCGGGCTTCGAGGCCTTCGACAACATCGCCGGGGGCGAGACCGCTGGCATCCCCTTCGCCGCGCTGATGGCCGAGCGGATGGCCCTGCCCATGACATACGTCCGCAAGAAGCCCAAGGGCTATGGCCGGGGCGCCCGAATCGAAGGCGCCATGTCGGACGGCCAGCGGGTGCTGCTGGTCGAGGACCTCACCACCGATGGCGGATCGAAGCTGTCCTTCGTCGACGCCATCCGCGACACCGGCGCCACCTGCGCCCATACGGCGGTGATCTTCTATTACGGCATCTTCCCAGAAACGGTGAAAACCTTGGGCGATCACGGGGTTGCGCTGCATTATCTCTGCACCTGGGCCGACGTGCTGGCCGAGGCGCGCGCGCAGGGCAGCTTCGCTCCCGCCACGCTGGACGCTGTGGAAGAATTCCTCACCGACCCCCGCGCCTGGCAGGCCGCCCGCGGCTGATTTTTCTGACCGGGCGGAAAACCGGGCAAACCCCTGTTTCGTATATACATTTTTTCGGTCTGCCGCCGGGGAACACCCCTGCAAAACCCACCTTATCTAGAGAAAACCCACCCGCGCACCACGAAATGTGGTAGGCTCTGGCTATCCACAATCTTTCCACAAAAACATACAAGTTGCGTGGCCGCAGGTAACGTCTGTATGACAAGCCCCACAGGAAAACGAGGGACAAGATGAACAATGTGACGCGCTTCAACGCCGCCGGCGTTGAGGTAGAGGACGGGGCGTCGATGCCGCATTCCATCGAGGCCGAGCAGCAGCTTCTGGGTGCGATCCTGACCAATAACGACATCTATGACAGGGTCGCCAATCTGATCGGGCCGCAGCATTTCTACGAGCCGGTCCATGCCCGCATCTTCGAGGTGGCGGCGGCGCGGATCGCCAAGGGCAATCTGGCCTCGCCGGTGACGCTGAAGGCGTTTCTGGAAGAGGACGAGGGGCTGATCGAACTGGGCGGGCCGGCCTATCTGGTGCGTCTTGCCGGTGCCGCCATCAGTTCGTTTGCGGCGCGCGACTATGCCCAGATGATCTATGACATGGCGGTGCGGCGCGAGCTGATCGAACTCGGCCACGACATCGCCGGCAAGGCCGCCCGGGCGGACGTGGATCTGGAGCCCCGCGACCAGATCGTCGAGGCCGAGCAGAAGCTCTATGCGCTTTCCGAACAGGGCCAGTCGGAACGCGGCTTCCAGAGCTTCCTGAGCGCCGTCAAACAGGCCGTGGACGTGGCCAATGCCGCCTATCAGCGCGACGGCGGGCTTGCCGGCATCTCCACCGGGCTCGTGGACATGGACCGCAAGCTGGGCGGGCTGCACAAGTCGGACCTGCTGATCCTTGCCGGGCGCCCGTCGATGGGCAAGACGTCGCTGGCCACCAACATCGCCTTCAACATCGCCAAGGCGTACCGGCGCGGCATGCGGCCCGACGGCACCGAGGGCACCGTCGATGGCGGCGTGGTGGGCTTCTACAGCCTCGAGATGAGCGCCGAGCAGCTGGCCGCGCGGGTGCTGTCGGAAGCCTCGGAAATCCCCTCCGAACAGATCCGCCGGGGCGACATGACCGAAAGCGAGTTCCGCCGCTTCGTCGAGGCCGCCAAGACACTGGAATCCTGCCCGCTCTATATCGACGACACCCCTGCCCTGCCCATCAGCCAGTTGGCCGCCCGTGCCCGCCGGCTCAAGCGCACCTATGGGCTCGACGTGCTGATCGTCGACTATCTGCAGCTTGTCCGTCCCGCCTCGGCCAAGGACAGCCGGGTGAACGAGGTCTCCGAGATCACCCAGGGCCTCAAGGCCATCGCCAAGGAGCTGGATATCCCCGTCATCGCGCTGTCGCAGCTCTCCCGCCAGGTCGAGTCCCGCGACGACAAGCGCCCGCAACTTTCGGACCTGCGCGAGAGCGGCTCGATCGAGCAGGACGCCGACGTGGTGATGTTCGTCTTCCGCGAGGAATACTATGCCGAGCGCGAGAAGCCGTCGGAGGACAGGCTGGAGGAAATGGCCGCGTGGCAGGAACGGATGGAACGCCTGCACGGCCGCGCCGAGGTGATCATCGGCAAGCAGCGGCACGGGCCCATCGGCACGGTCGACCTCTCCTTCGAGGGCCGCTTCACCCGCTTCGGCAATCTGGTGAAGCCCTATCAGCAGGGGATCGAACAGGAGTTTTGAAACGGCCCCGTTGCATGCTATCCTTCCCGAAATCAGGGGGGACATCATGGCCAAAGACAGCAAACCGGACAGCGCGGAGGAGATCCGCGCCAAACAGGCCCGCGTCATAAAGGTGTTCGAAAGCCGCCCCGAGGCGGCGTTCAGCACCAAGGCGGCCAGCGCGGTGGTGGGCGACGGGCTGCGCTGCCACTTCACCCAAGACGACGAGACGGCGGTGATGGACATGCCCGAGATCATGGGCGGCACCGGCACCGGCCCGACGCCGGGCTTCTTCGCTCGCGCCGGCATCGCCGGATGCCTCGGCATCGGGATCAAGATATCGGCGATCCATGCGGGGCTCGACCTGAAATCCGTGGCCGTCGACATCGAGACCGATTTCGACGACGGCGCGATGTTCGGCCTGGGCGAGAACTCCGCCGCGCCGCTGGAGACGCGCCTCGCGGTCACCATCACCTCCGACGAACCGGAAGAGGCCGTGCGCGCCCTTGTCGACAGGGCGATGGAGCAGGACCCGTGGTTTCTGGCCCTGCGCGACGCGCAAAAGGTGGTGACCGACGTCACCGTCGCCGGCTGAGGCCCGCGCCGATGGACGCCCGCCTGCAACTCCGCGTGCAGCGCTATGGCTGGGACGCCGCGGCGCCGGTCTATGACGATGGCTGGCGCGGCAGCCTCGCCGCGCCGCAGGAGACACTGCTGGAGATGGCCGCCCTCGCCGCCGGCCAGAAGGTCGTGGAAACCGCCGCGGGAACCGGGCTCGTGACCTTGCCCGTGGCCCGCGCCGTCGGCCCCGAGGGCCATGTCACCGCCACCGACCTTTCCGGCGAGATGGTGGCCCTCGGCACGGCGCGGGCGCGGGACCAGGGCCTTTCCAACATCTCCTTCGAACGCCAGAACGCCGAGGCCCTGACCTTCGCGGACCAGAGCTTCGACCGCGCCCTCTGCGCCTTCGGCCTGATGTACATGCCCGACCCGGGTGCGGCGCTTTCGGAAATGCGCCGGGTGCTGCGCCCCGGCGGGCGCGCGGCGGTGGCGGTCTGGGGCGAGCGGCGCAACTGCGGTTGGGCAGAAATCTTCCCCATCACCGACGCCCGCGTGCAGTCGGAGGTCTGCCCGATGTTCTTCGGCCTGGGCGCGCACGGGGCGGCACAGGCCGAGATGGAGCGGGCCGGGTTTTCCGACATCCGCGAAGAGCGCATCGCCAGAATGCTGTCCTTCCCGTCCCCCGGCGCGGTGCTGGAAGCGGTGATCGACGGCGGCGCGGTGGCCATGGCCGCCAAGCGCTTCGACGCCGAGACCCGCGCGGCGGTGGATGCCGAATTCCTCGCCTCCGTGGCGGAGTACCGCGTGGGCGACGGCTACGAGATCCCCGCCGAATTCGTCATCGCCACCGGCACCGCCTGAGGCCCCCGGCCCTTGCCGGACCCGCGCGCATGCGTCAATCTGTAAGCGGCGGGGACACGGGGACCAATGAGCACATTCGAGAAGATCGCCGAGGGCAGCAGCAATATCTGCGTGGGCGCGCTGGCCTTTCTCTGGGGCGACCCCTCGGGCGGCACCGTGGCCGCGGCGGGGCTCGCGGGGCTGGGCATTCTGGGGCTGAGCCTGCGGCGGGCCTGCGCCGACAATGCCTGCCGCACCGCCGCCGCCCACACGGTCGAGCGGCTCCGGTCGACCGACGAGTTCCGCGGCGCCGATCTGGTGCGCGCCGAGGCTCTGCTGGCCGACCGGCCCAGCCACAGCACGCTCTCCGCTCGCGTCCTGCTCGACGCCGTAAAGGAAGAAACCGATGCCGCCCGCGCCGAGGCGCTGGCCGAGGCGCTTTTCGCCCGCATCCCCTTCGACGGCGATACGGACCTGACCAAGCGGCTTCTGCGGTTGGCGCTCCGCGCCGCGATGCGCGCCTGCTACGAGAACACCGAGCTTCAGACCCGCATCACCCGCGAGCTTCTGATCGACACCGCCCGGCAGACGGACGGGGCGGTCACCATCCTCGAACG